>NZ_JCACHA010000242.1:0-3178 GCF_059503625.1 Skermanella sp. | reverse complement strand
GTCGTGCCCAAGCTGGTGCCCGACAATCTCAAGACCGGCATCACCCATGCCAGCTTCTACGATCCGGTGGTCAACCGCTCCTATCATGAGTTGGCGCGCCATTACGGCACCGGCGTTGTTCCAGCGCGGGTGCGACGTCCAAAAGACAAGGCCGCCGCCGAAAAGGGCGTCCAGATTGTTGAGACCAGGGTGCTGGCGGCACTGCGCAACCGCGTGTTCTTCACGCTGGACGAAGCCAACGCGGCGATCCGGGAGCTGGTCGCCGCGGTCAACGCGCGGCCGCTGACGACCAACAGGACGCTGACCCGGCGCAGGCTGTTCGAGGAGCAGGAGAAGCCGCTCCTGATGCCGCTGCCGGCGGAGCCCTTCGTGATCGGCCGCTGGTTCCGTTACAAACTGGCGCCCGATTACCACGTCAGCATCGAGGGCGTGGCCTACTCGGTGCCTTACCGGCTGATCGGCCGGCACGTCGATGTGTTCTGCACGGTCAGTCTGGTCAGCATCTTCCACAAGGGCCAGCGGGTTGCGGCCCATGCCCGCCAGGATGCCGAACCGGGGCGGGCGACGGTGACGCTCGACGAGCATCGGCCGCCCAATCACTGCGCCGCGGTGCTGCTGACGCCGAAGGCAGTCCGGGCCGAGGCCGCCGGTCTCGGCGGCGCGCTCGGGCTGCTGGCCGACAGGATCTTCGCCGATGCCGATCATCCCGACCAGGCCGCACGTCAGGTTGCCGGCCTGCTGCGACTGGGTCGGCTGCACGGCACCGTGGCTCTGCAGGCCGCCGCAACGGCGGCAATGAGCGCCAACGTGCGCTCATACCGCTTCGTCCAGCACCTGCTGGCCAGGGGCCGGATCGAGGCCGTGGAGGATGCCGCCGGCGGCCTTGGTGCCCATGCCAACCTGCGCGGCCCGGCCTACTACCACTGACTGCCCGGAGAAAAATCATGCATCACGCCAATCTGGAGAAACTAAAGTCCCTGCGTCTGTTCGGCATGGTCCGGGCACTGCAGGAGTTGACAGGACTGGACGACCGGGGCCGGCTCGACTTCGATGATCAGCTCGCCCTGCTGATCGAGCGGGAAACGGCCGACCGCACCAATGCCGCTCTGGAGATGCGGCTCAAGCGCGCTCACCTGCGGCAGGCGGCCTGCTTCGAGAACCTGGATCTGAAGGCGACCCGCGGCCTGGACAAGGGCCTGATCCGCGATCTGTTCACCTGCCGCTGGATAACCGAGCACCGCCACGTGATCCTGAGCGGGGCGACCGGCACCGGCAAGACCTGGATCGCCTGCGCGCTCGGCAATCAGGCGGCACGGGAGGGCTTCAGCGTGCTCTACACCCGGCTGTCGCGCCTGCTGGACGACATCGCGACGGCGCGTCTTGGCTCAGGAGCCGGCGCTCTGATGCGGCGGCTTGCCAGGGTCGATCTCCTGATCCTCGACGACGGGATGATGAGCGAACTGACCGCGACCCAGCGGCGGGATCTGATGGAGATTGTCGATGACCGCCATGACCGCGGCTCGATCATTCTGGCCTCCCAAATCCCGCTATCCAGCTGGCATCAGGCGATCGGGGACCCAACGACTTCATGATGCCTTCCTCCGTGATAGGTTGATCTGTCGTACCAAGGCCCGCAACTCCGGGATCCGCTCCTCGTCGAGTGTGATCTGCCAGGGCATACCCCTGGCAAGTTGATGGCCGGAAAGCCGTCCCCTCTTCAACCATTTGAAGATGGTCTGACCCGTGATTCCGAGTGCCTCGGCCGCTCCCTGGATCGAGTAGGTCCCATCTGGCCAGCGCATCGGATTGGGGGCCATTCCGTTGATCTTGACGGTCGGAATATTCCACCGCTTGCGTAGCAGATAGATGAGCTTATGTTCGAAGACCGTGCCGCGCGGTGTCAGAAAACCCTCGGCATTGAGGATGGCAGCGATGTCGGCGTCCATCCTGCCCGCCGCGTTTAGGGCGCGCACCCGGCTCTCCAGTTCCTCAACCTGGGCATAGTTGTCGTAGGCGTGCACCGTGCGCCGAAAATCATGATCGCTGACGGTTCCGGTCTGCCAGACCAGGCGGACCAGGACGCGACCAGGCGACCGCTTCTGGTCCAGGATGGCTTCCTGGAGGACAAGGCGCACGATGCGTTTGCGATCCGCCGCGGTCGTCGTCGGCGCATGCCAAACGTCATCGACGCTCTCGCCGAGCGCCAGGATCTCGGCCCGGCCGGCGTCGTCCAGCGCCAGCGGCTGTTCCCGGCGCCAGCGTTCGTATTCCTCCTCGACTTGCTCGACGGCACGCAGCCGTTCCTCCCAGCCCCGTTCCAGCGACCGGGCGACCAGCCGGTTCTCTGGTTCGACCGTGTCGTACTGGCGGCGGGCGCGTTCCGCCTCATACCGGGCGCGCTCGCGCTTGAGCGCCCATTGCCGCTCCAGCAGGCGGGCCTCCTCCTCGATCTCGCCCAGGGCGGCGACGGCAAGCGCCACCTGATCGGGCGCCAGCGCCGCCAGGATCAGGCGCTCGACCTCGGCGTCGAGCGGCAGGGCGCGGACTTCCTGGCAGGTTGGATCGCCACGCTGGCTCTTGTCGGCGCAGCAGCGATAGACCGGGTATTCGCCGTGCGGGCCGGAATATCCCAGCGTCATCCGACGTCCGCAGCGTCCGCAGACGGCAATGCCCTGGAGCAGGGCCATGCCCTTGCGCGGCGCGCCCCGGTGATTGGCCTCATAGCGGTTGATGTTGTCCGACAGCCGTTTGCGGTTGGCCATGAACTCCTCCCAACTGATGTAGCCGGGGTGGGCGTCGATCAGACACACCGGCCAATCCTCCGGAGCCCGCGTCACCGTCCCGCTGCGCGGCGACCCGGAGCGCCGGCGACCGGGATCCTGCCAGTGCCGGCCGTAGACGTAGGCTCCAGCATACCCCGGGTTCTTCAGGATGCTGAGCACCCGGCTGCCGTCGGCTGGCCGCCATACCACCACGTGCGGAGCAGGTCCCCGCAACGGCCGCATCGGCAGTTCCAATCCGGCGCGCCGCAGGGATCGCACGACGGCATGGGCGCTCCCCAGGTCATGAAACAGGCGAAAGACCAGATGGAGGCGCGCCTGTACTTCCTCATCGGGATTGAGGATGATCGCACCGCCGCGTTCCTGCGCCAGACCGGCGGGCAAGGCCTGGCGCAACT
>NZ_JCACHA010000241.1:0-3182 GCF_059503625.1 Skermanella sp. | reverse complement strand
GACGCACCTTGGGCGCCAATTTTCCTGGCGATCATCTTTCTCCTCCACCCCATGCTGGGATTCATTGCACTGGCCGGCGGCAGCGTGCTGCTGGCGCTCGCGTTTGCCAACAACGCCGTCACCAGAAAGCCGCTGGAGGCCGCCGGCAGGATTTCCTCGGCTCTGTCCGGGGCGATCGACGACAGCATGCGCAATGCCGAGGTGATCGAGGCAATGGGCATGTTCCAGAACTTCCGGCACAGGTGGGCGGCCAGGCAAGGCGATGTCCTGCATCTCCAGGCCCTGGCAGCGGATCGCGCCGGCGTGATCATGGGTCTCACCAAGTATACCCGCCTGCTGCTGCAGACCGCCATGCTCGGTGGCGGCGCCTGGCTCGCCATTCACGAGCAAATGTCGGCCGGCTGCATTATCGCTTCCTCGGTGCTGATGGGCCGGGCGCTGGCACCGGTCGAGCAGGCCATCGGCATCTGGAAGCAGTTCCTCGGCGCCCGCGTCGCGTACCGCCGCCTGAACGGCCTGCTGGCGGCAACCACGGGAGCGGCCGACCGGAGCAATCCACCCCGCCCCGCGGGTGCTATCAGCGCCGACAGCATCCGTGCAACACCTCCCGGCCGCGATACTCCCTCCTTATCAGATCTCACCTTTGAGCTCGGCAGCGGTCAGGTCCTTGGCATCATCGGACCCAGCGGGGCCGGCAAATCAACCCTCGCCCGCCTGCTGGTCGGCGCCTGGCGGCCCGATGCCGGTACCGTGCGGTTCGACGGTTCCGACATCCAGAGCTGGGACGCGGAGACTCGCGGTACTTTTGTCGGCTATCTGCCGCAGGATGTCGAACTGTTCGACGGCACGATCGCGGAAAACATCGCGCGGTTCGGGACCCTGGACGGCGAGGCGATCGTGGCGGCCGCCAGACGGGCCGACGTCCATGAGCTTATCCTGAGGCTGCCGCAGGGATACGACACGTCGATCGGCAGGGGCGGCAGTGCGCTCTCGGGCGGGCAGCGCCAGCGCATCGGTCTGGCGCGCGCTGTGTTCGGCAATCCGGCGATCGTCGTGCTGGACGAACCGAATTCCAATCTCGACGACGACGGCGAAGCGGCCCTGGTGCATGCGGTCTCCCAAATGAAGGCGGCCGGAACGACTGTGGTCATCATCTCCCACCGCCCGAGCATCCTCAGTGCCACCGATCAGATCATGGTCCTTGAAGCGGGAAGGATCCGGCTGATCGGGGATCGCGCCGAAGTTCTGGCGGCCGTCACCAGGTCCGTCATCACCGCCGGCGAACGAGCCGCTGATCAGCCCACCGGAAACCAAATAGACCCTGCCCGTCAGAACGGCGCCGCTACCCGTGACCGGCTCGTATCCGGACCCGGCCACTTTGAACAGCAGGCTGTTTGATATGAGCGATCTGATCGAAGTTTTCGCCACCTCCGCACCGCAGCGGACCACGGGATCCACCGGCAAGCCGGCTTATCCCGTCTCCAGCCGCGGCCTCATCGTGGCGGGCTGCCTCGTGATCGCCGTCAGCTTCGGCAGTCTGGCTGTGTGGTCCAATACCGCCCATCTCAGTACCGCTGCCATTGCCAACGGTACCCTCGCGGTCGATAGTCACAGAAAATCAGCGCAGCACCTGCAGGGTGGCATCATCCGGGAAATTCTGGTGCGCGACGGCCAGCGTGTGGCAGTCGGCGACGTCCTGCTCCGGCTCGATCCGACTCAGACACAGTCGCTGGTCGATATGCTGCGCGGTCAGGTCGATCTGGGACAGGCTGAGGAAGCCCGCATGATCGCGGAGCGCACCGGAGCCCGGTCCGTGGAGTTCCCGTCCCAGCTGCTGGAGCGCGCCCGCACGGAGCCGGGCCCGGCATCGATTCTGACCGGCCAGAGAAGCCTGTTCGAGAGCCGTCGGCAGGCGCAGGACGGCCAGACCGCCATCCTGCGCAACCGGATTGCCCAGTCCAGGCAGCAGATCGACGCGATGCGGGGCCAGGAAAGCGCGAAGCGAGCCCAGAGCGCGCTGATCGAGAGGGAGCTGTCCGGGCTGCGCGGCCTGGCAGCGCGCGGCAATGCGCCCGGCAACAAGGTGCTCCAGTATGAGCGCGAAGCCGAGCGGATCGCGGCCGAACGGGGTGAGATCGTCTCGAGCATGGCGATGGTCAGGCAGGGCATCGGCGAGGCCGAGTTGCAGATTGTGCAGATCGGAAGAACCTTCCTGGAACAGCTGGAATCCGACCTCAGGAAGACGCAGGCCTCACTGTTCGAAGCCTCGCAGCGGCTGGGCGCGGCACAGGCGAACCTCGCCCGCCTCGATGTCCGCGCCCCCTACTCGGGTACCGTGGTCGACATGGCTCACCACACCGTCGACGGCGTGATCACTCCGGGAAGCCGCATCCTCGACATCATCCCCGATGGCGATCAGATCGTGGCGGAGGTCCAGATCAAACCCGATGACATCGACGGCCTGAAGGTCGGAATGCCGGCTGAGATCCGCTTTACCTCCTTCAACCAGGTCGAGACACCGGTCCGCCACGGACAGGTTCTTTCCATCTCGGCCGACCGCCTGACCGATCCGAAAACCGGGGCGCCCTATTACGGCATGCGCGTTCTGGTCAATGCCCGGGATGGGCAGGAGGGTCTCGTAATCCTTCCCGGCATGCCGGCGGAAGTCGTGGTCGAGAAGCGGGAACGCACCCTGATTTCCTACCTTCTCCAGCCGATGCGCGAAACAATTGCTTCGGCCATCAACTGATCCATCCGGTGCCTGGACGAGTTCCGCTGCCCGACGGATCATACAGGACCGATTCTGACTTTGAAGAATGCCACAGATCTTCTCTCCCTCGATCCTGTCTCCGATGCCGACAAGCAGCGGGTAACCGATTTTTGCGGGATGGGTGCCGTCGGCTAGAGGGACATTGGCAGGCAAGGTGATGTCGAGGGCGTGAGGGGCGGAGCATCGCTGACTTCGTACTCGCCCCGTTTGGCACTCATGATGGGAATGATCGGCGCTGACGCCCCTGCAGTCGTCATGGGTGCAGAGGAGGTGATCCGCACCGTCATGGCCGCTGTGCCACCAGCCACATCGCTTAAGATGGTAGTCACGGTACCGAAGGCCAGATCCTGGATTTGCGTTGGTTGGAAGGGTCTGACGTGGCGACCAGAATGCGCTGGCAAGCCGGCGCCGA
>NZ_JCACHA010000240.1:0-3182 GCF_059503625.1 Skermanella sp. | reverse complement strand
TGGCGTCCGACCGTCTGACCTCCTCATCTTAAGGTAGGTATTTCAACGGACTGCTGAGTTCGCAGAGTCTCCCTACCACGATTTAATAATCTACGGTGCTGATGGCCTTGTTCAGATTTATACCATTTCGACGGACGCCATCCCGCAAATCCGAAGCCGGGGAACGGCGAAACAGACCCCCTAATGTTTTAGCCAGCAGCTGGTGGGTACAGCCGGCTTCCATGACTGCTTCAATGACAGTGCCAGTATGGCAATAAGCGCCGGCGCCTGAAACGGTGTTATGCAGCGAAGGTGATCCTGGTACAGCGCGCTGACTTCTTCCGTGTCGTAGCCTGTGATGAACATAAACCAGATCCCGGACCGTGTCAGCGCGTCGGCGATCTGGTACGACTTCTCACCATGAAGCTTGATGTCGACCACTGCACTATCAATCGCAGATGCGTGGTGCTTGATGAAGTTCAAGCTTCATCGATCCAGCCAATCGGGGCGAGAACCTCGGCCCCTGCGGCCTTGAGAACTTCGGAGATGCTCTGGGCGACCAGATAGTCATTCTGGACCACCAGGATCCGGCGCCCCCTCAATGCGTCGTCCGGCTCCATCGTGAACTCCTCTACGGTTGACTGTGTGGGTTCCCAACTTTCTGCGTGAGGGGCAGTTCGAGCCAACAGGTCACGCCGTCCGTCCCGAAACTTAGTTCCGTTCTGGCCCTGAGCGTGAATGCTAGCGCCTGCTCGATCAGCGCTTGGAGGAGAACGGTGCACGTCTGGTTGAAAGCGGGACCTGCCGAGTCGGCAACAGCCCTCCAGAGACAAGACATTCTATGTTCACGGCGCCTATCTGCGCCGGCGCTGGAACGAGGGTTACCACAATGGGGTCCGGCTCTGGCGGGAAATCCGCGAGCGTGGCGTTACCGGCGGAATGAGCACCGTACGGGGCTGGATCCGCCGGGGCCGATCCGGCAACCCTCAGTCTGCCGGATCAGCCTCGACGAGGAAGACCCCGAGCGGTCGGCGGGCAGCCTGGTTAGTTGTCGCCCATGCTGACGAGATCGATGAAACGGAGCGGAGGTTCGTTGACGCTCCGATTGCCGGTTCCGCTGAACTCGCCCATCTCATCAACTTGGCCCGGAAGTTCCGCGCGATGGTCCGTGAGCAGCAGGAGGAGCGGCTGGATGACTGGCTTTTCGCGGCTGAGAGAACGCTTTTTGCCGGATTCGTCGGTGGGCTGAGGCGTGACCTGGCCGCGGTTCGGGCCGCTTTGTCGCTGTCCTGGAGTACCGGACCGGTGGAAGGACAGATCTGCCACCTGAAACCAACCAAGCACACCATGTGCGGGCATGCCGGATTTGACCTTTTGCATCACCGTGTTCTCGAGGCAGCGCGATGCTGGCGCGATCAAATCCTGACGGTTCAGCTGACCCGTTGCACCGAGTTTGCCAATGGACCACAAATCTCAGCAGTGGCGCTGGTCCCGCCAGGGCACCGGTCTCCTGCTCCAGGTCTGCGGTGCTGTCCTCAACGGCCGATCCCGTCCCGGCTTCGAACAGCTGTTCGACTCCAATTCCAGTGCCAGACCGGCTATCGCGGCTTGCCCCCCAATCGCGCGGTAGTCCCGGGTGGCGGTCGACAGGAATCCTTTCTTGTCGGTTGGAAACGCGGACGTGTCGCCCCGTGAGGCTGGGCGAGCCGTCGCCCGGCACGCCGATCCAGCTAACAGCCGATCGAAACGGCAACCATTGAACGGCAGGCACGTCCTGATCTGGGCCGGGTGCCCGGTCATGGCCAGCCACAGCCGCATCGGCTGCTCCGGGATGCCGGTGTGGCACGACAGGCGCCGGATACCGAAGTGCTCCGCCGGACCTCTGGGCAGGTTCATTATTCTGCGGAGCTAGCGGGTGCCTGTACAGCTCCGAAACCGGGGGGTGAGATGGTCGATTACATCAGCCGAAGACCCAGGTAAGCGTTTGCAGAAGCTGCTAGCGCTCTAGTTAGATTAACGTCGTAACCTTGTGACGCATGAGACTGAGCAGAGCCTTCCGGCAAAGCTGCACTCCAATCACTGCGGGTACCGGACTCACGGAAGGGGACGGTCGAGCCCTTGACCTGATGAGGCTTGATCCCAGGAGTAACCGGAAAGTTCGACATCGGATATTGGACGAATAGGACCAGACACACTGCTAAGCGTCCTCAGCCCCGCTCGTCCCGATCCATCCCGATAAGACTGCCCTGATCTTCGTCATTGCCGATCTTTTCAAGCTCTGCCTTCAAAGCGGCAAGCTCGCTTTCCCGGCGTGCGATGTCCGCGCGCAGGCGTGCCCGCCTCGCTGCGAGATCCACGCCGGTGCCGCTGTCTGATGTAAGGACCCGCTTTCGGAAAGCCTGTATCTCGCCACGGGTGGTCGTCGGCCGGGTCAGTCCTTCTTGCCGCGCTCGGTCGATGTGCTCGGGCGGCAGCGACACCAGGAAATAAGCGGTCGTATACGATCTTGGCAGTTCATCTACTTGGACCAGCTTGTCCTTGTCCACGGCTTCCGCGATGGTTCGCAGTTGATGTGCGACCTGACGCGAAAAGGGCAAGTGCTTCAGCACGTTCCGGTCATATTCGCCGTAGCCGGAAAACTTCGCGTGCGCCAGCACAAGATAGCGGCCAATCGCAAGGAAACGCTGCTGCGCCTCCGACCATAGGGTGCTGATCTGGTGAATGAATTCCTCCGGCGTCTCGAGATGCCGGTTCACGGTCGTCGAGAGAATTTCGACACGGGTGCTTTGATTGACCGAAGGATGCTCGAGGGCTGCCGCCGATTGGCCGGCGACCGCCTTCTTGCTGACCTTAAAGCTGCTCATCTTTCAAACGCTCCTAAATGTCAAGCTGCCCGCGGACATACGCCCACACGCCGTCGAAGTCGTCACTGCCCTTGGCGCCGCTGATCTCGATCACCCCGATCCCGGCATCATGGGTGCTTTCTATATCCTCCAAGCTGCGGACATCGATTGGGCAGAGATGGCCAGCCTTGACGAGCCGCGTCTTGGCTCGCTCAGTTCTTTTAGTCGCTCTTTTCGTCTTGTTGAGGACGAAGGCTCCCTGCACGCCTGCCCGCTTCACGATCCCCATCCACTCGATCGTCGAATCTAGGTCCGGTGTTCCGGCGCCTGTCGGCACCAGTACGAAGTCGGCTTTGCTGA
>NZ_JCACHA010000239.1:0-3184 GCF_059503625.1 Skermanella sp. | reverse complement strand
GCCAGGGCAGCAGGGAGTGGTTCTGGAAGACCACGGCGCGGTCGGGGCCGGGGGCATCGACCAGCTTGCTCTCCAGGAAGACGCCGCCAAGGGTCGGTTTCAGCAATCCGGCGACGATGTTGAGCAGGGTGGACTTGCCGCAGCCGGAATGGCCGATGATGCTGACGAACTCGCCCTTCTGGATCTTGAGATTGACGCCGACCAGGGCCGGGGTGGGGGATTTGCGGGGATTGAAGGTGATGCCGACACCCTCGATGCTGAGATAAGCGCCCATTTTGCAGGTTCCTTCCGTCAGCGTTGCGGGTCAGCGGTGGGTGTAGTCGAAGCGGCGCTGGATCAGGTTCATGCCCGTATCCAGCAGGATACCGACAACCCCGATCACGACGATGGCGACGATGATGCTCGGCACGTTTAGGTTGTTCCATTCGTCCCAGACGAAGAAGCCGATGCCGATGCCGCCGGTCAGCATCTCCGCTGCCACGATGACCATCCAGGCGATGCCCAGCGACAGGCGCATGCCGGTCAGGACGTAGGGCAGGGTGGCGGGCAGCAGGATGTGGCGGACCATCTCGATCCGGTTGAGCCGGAGGACGGCGGCCACGTTCCGGTAGTCCTTGGGGATCGCTTCGACGCCCGATGCGGTGTTGAGGATCATCGGCCAGATGCTGGTGATGAAGATGACGAAGATCGCCGAGGGATCGACGGCGCGGAACAGCAGCAGGCCGATCGGCAGCCAGGCCAGCGGGCTGACCGGGCGGAGGATCTGGATCAGCGGCGCCCAGCCCCGGCGGAACACGGCGCTGGAGCCCATCAGGAAACCCACCGGGACGCCGACGACCGCCGCCAGGACGAAGCCCGCCGTGACGCGGCCCAGGGAGTAGAGCACCTGCCAGAACAGGCCCATGTCGTTGGGGCCGTTGCTGTAGAACGGGTTGGACAGCAGCTCGACGCCGCGTTCCCAGGTCTCGCCGATGCCGGGGAAGCCGGTGGCGACATGGTTGGCGACGACGTGCCAGATCAGCAGGACGATCAGGAAGGTGATGGCCGGCAGGACAATGTCGGGCAGCACTTCGACGGCGCGTTCGCGGAGGCGGGCGAGGCGAGGGGACGGGGTCGTGGGGAGAGCGGACGGGAGGCTGGTCGCGGACGTGGCTGTGGGTTCGTCCACCGGGACGCTGGTCATATCAGGCTATCCTTGACTTGAGTTGGGGGTGGACGACTCAGACGTTGGCTTCAGCCAGCGCCGCCATGTCGATCTTGAGTTTGGAGACCTCGAAGCTCCGCAGGTAATCCATCGGCTTGGCCGGGTCGAAGGTGCGGCCGTCCAGGAAGCGGTCCGGCCCCATCGCGATAGGCTGCGTGGCGTCGGCCAGAGTCCAAGGCTCGGCGCGGGTGCCTTCGGACTTCCAGTCCACGGTGGGGTATGCGACGCCCAACTCCTTGGCGGCATCGCGGTAGATGTCGGTGCGGAAGACCGCTTCGGCCGTCTTGGCGAAGTTGACCGGCGTTTCGATCTGGCCCCAGCGCGCCATCTGCGTCAGGTACCACACCGCCTGGCTGCGCCACGGGAAGTTGGCGGCATAGCGGTGGAAGACGTTGAAGTCAGGCATGGGTAGCGCCGGGTCCTTGGGCGCGTACTGGAAGGTGCCGGTCATCGACATCTTGACGACGTCGGCGGGCGCGTTGACATAGGCCTTCTGCGAGATGATCTCGACCACTTCCATCCGGTTGCCCGGCTCGTCCATCCAGGCCGCCGTTTCGATCAGCGCGCGGATCAGGGCCTTGTGGGTGTTGGGGTTGGCATCGGCCCATTCCTGGCTGACGCCGAAGACCTTCTCGATCTTGTTGTTCCAGATGTCGTAGTTGGTGACCAGCGTGCGGCCGATGCCGGCTTGGACGGCGCGGGCGTTCCAGGGTTCGCCGACGCAATAGCCCTGGATGTTGCCGGCCTGGAGGTTGGCGACCATCTGCGGCGGCGGAATGACGATCAGGCGGATGTCCTCGTCCGGATCGATGCCGGCCGACGCCATCCAGTAGCGCAGTTCGTAATTGTGGGTGCTGACCGGGAACACCATGGCGAAGGTCAACGGCTCCTTGCCGGCCTTCTTGTCGGCGTCGATCACCTTCTTCAGCGCCGTGGCGCCGATCGGACGCTTCTTCATGGCTTCGGGGTCGATCTCCATCATCCGCTCGTACAGGGCGGTGGAAACGGTGATCGCGTTGCCGTTGAGGTCCATGGCGAAGCCGGTGACGGTGGCCTGCTTGATGGCGCCGATGCCGAGAGAGGCAGCCAGCGGCATGCCGGCCAGCATATGGGCGCCGTCGAGAGCGCCGATCATCACCTTGTCGCGGATATTGGCCCAGGAGGCTTCCTTGGACAGCGTGACGTCCAGGCTGTGCTTCTTGAAGAAGCCTTTTTCGGAGGCGACGACCAGCGGAGCGCAGTCGGTCAGCGGGATGAAGCCCAGGTTCAGCTTCGGCTTCTCGATGCCGTCGGTGCCCGCTGCCCAGGCGCCTGCCGGAGTGACCGCCTTGATCGCGGAGAGCAATGCTGCGGTGCCGGCGATGGCGGCGCCGGTCTTGAGGATACCGCGCCGGTCATGGCGGACGGCGGCTTTGCTGGAGCTGGGCAGTGAGGGAACCTTCGACATCGATCACTCCATGTGCCGGATTTCGGCAATAAAAAAGGCGCCGGAACGTCGGGCGGGCTGGTTGAAGAGCCGCTCGATGTTCCGGACGCCATTATCCGGGGTAGGTCGTTCCGCCGTTGGACCGACACTGTATCTGGTTGCGGCTGGCGCTCCGCCATTGGATCGCCGCACCGCGTCGTTTATCTAGCAAGCGTCGTGCCAACCGTTCGCAGGTGCGGAAAGCGGCGGAAACGCTTGGCTTCAGAGTTGGAAGCACGTAAGGGGCGATGATGCGCTGCACATGGTATCGTCATAAGGCGGTCAAAAAATAGGCATAAACGGTTTTTGAAGAAAAATGCCTATTTAGTAGCCAGCACGGATTGTCGAGAAATGAGGTTTTTCAACAACTTGTACAGATTGTCGCATCAGCCTTTGAAGAGCTGGGCGAGCGACAGGATGCTCTCAGCGATCTCGGCGAGACGCTTGTTCTGGTCCATCGCGAGCTTCCGGAGGAAACGGTATGCCTCTTCCTCGGTCAATCCCTTGTGGGCCAT
>NZ_JCACHA010000238.1:0-3189 GCF_059503625.1 Skermanella sp. | reverse complement strand
CAAAGCTTGGACGAAGGATCGACCATTGTGTGTGATCTGGCCGATGGACCGAAGGGACCCCAGGTTTCAACAATCCACAGCATGGAGGCTGGTTCCACCTCGAGCCAGCGAGGCAATCGCCCGACAACCGGATCCCGGTATCCCCACCAGAACGTCAGCGGCTACGATGATTACGGATACGGGTCGAAGCCCAGCAGTGGCGGAACCGTCGAAGGCACGGTGAAGTGGTTCAACCCGGACAAAGGCTTCGGCTTCATCGTTCCCGATCAGGGTGGGAAGGACATCTTCGTCCACATTCGGGCGGTCGAGCGTGCTGGGTTGAGCACGCTGCATGAGAACCAACGTGTTCGCTTCACCGAAAAGGCTGGGCAAAAGGGCATGGAAGCAGATGGTCTTGAGGTGATCTGACGGGTTTCCACCTTGGACGTATGGGAATCGTCTCTTGGCAGTACGAAATCGTTCGTGCTTCCGAGCGTAGTGCCATCGACTACCATACCGACTGGCGGCACATCGGTCTCAAAGGTCGCGAAACGTCTCGGACGTTTGTGCGGAGGACCCGGCACTGCTGGGGACATCTGGCGTCGCGACCATCTTCTGCCGGGCTACTTACCAGACATCGACAGCACTCGGGACCAAGGGCGAACATACCGCATGGCATCACGCCTGCCGTCGAACGCTGAGCCTGGAATGGACGCCCATCACCCCTCTCCGCCGCAGCACTTCTTGACCTTCTTGCCCGTACCGACCGGACAGGGATCGTTGCGGTGAACCTTAGTCGCGAACATCGACGCGGCAAGCTTCCCGTGCTGTCCCGCCATGGCGGTCAGTCTGGCGTGGAGACCAAGGTATTCGTGGATGAAGTCACCTAATGTCGGCCAGCCGAGCGGCCGCCGGCACGGCAGTGCCTTCCCGTGCGTCGCCCCGGTCTCGAGCACCGTAATCGCCTCCTGAATCTGCTCGCGGCGTTCAAGAATGTCGGCAAGCCTATAGTACGCCTCGATCCAGGTGGGATCGCTGTCGATGGCCTGCCGGTAGAGACGCTCCGCTTCGGCAAACCGGTTCGCAGTATGATAGGCATGTCCGAGTCGAAGGAGCCGGTACGCCTCGCCCTTTCCGGAATTCTGACTAAGCTGGGCGAGCAACTGCTGGGCCGACAGCCTCTCCCCGAACGCCCCGGTGAACAACCGCCGCTTGACCGGCGAGAACCGCTCGCCAAGCGAGAAAAACCAATCCTCATCACCCAGTTCGGCAAGCTTGGCCGTGATGGTTTCGACGGCCTCCGGGGTGAAATCGAATTCCGACACTGCCCCGCAGGCCGTGCAGGCGATGTCCTCGGCCAGGAAGGGCTGGGGACTGGGGGCGTCCGGTGAGACCCAGATGTCGTGCACCTCGTAGGTCGCGGTGTGTCCGCACTTCATACATGTCAGCGGGACGTCAAGCCTGGGTACGCCGCTATTGCCATCGAGGGCTTCCGCCAGGAAGTCATGCTGTCGGCGGTTATCCTTTTCGAACTGCGATCGCACCAGCTTCTCAAGCTCCCGGTGCTCCTCCGCCAAACCGCCATGCAGCAAGCCGAGAATGGCGAAGGCCCGGTCGATGCCTTGAAAGTCCTGGCCGATCAATCCCTTCAACCGCTCGTTCAACACCGGGTCATCCAGAACCAGGACGGCCTCGCCGAGTTCATAGTCGCTTTCGTCGAGAAACTCGTCCCAGTGCCGATCAATCAGGCCGACCGCTGCTGGCGATCCATTCCTCACGGCTAATCCCAGGGCGAGGATGCGGACGAACTCGGGTAACCGGTCGAAATGCTGATCAATGTATTCTATAGCGGCGTCACCAAACGTCTCCGCCGCCCTGAGGGCAGCGTTGCGACTTTCTTCGAACTCAGCGTCCAGCAGGTCGATCAGCACGGGCAGGAACGCCGGATCACCAAGCTGGGCCATCAGATCAGCGGCATGGACGGCTCCATAGTCCTCGGCGTGCTCGCGAGCAATCCGCGTCAGATGGCTGGTGACCTCCTCCGGCGGCAGCGTCCGAAGGTGTTCGCCCACTTCGTCCAAGCCCGCCGGCAGCCGCATGTCCGCCGCGACCAGGGGCCAAATGTCCCGATTCTTGACGTCGCTCAGATCAAGCCGGTCCCGCCGATAGACGCTGAGCAGTCCAGCCAAGGCAATGACGCCGTGCCAGATCCGCTTCGCCGTCGGTGACGAGGGTTGTGGGAAGCCCTGGTCGACCAGGGCGACGAGGTCTTCCCAGGCGGGCTCGCCGACCGTCGCGGCGACCAACTCCTGCGGCACCGACCCGAGCAGCGTGATGGCCCTGTCGGCGGCCTTGCGATCATTGGTGCGGAGAGGTCGCAGGATGTTCTCGACGGCCGTGATGTCGATCCCGGACTGGAAAACGAATGCCGCGACCGGACCAATGCCCTGCTTGGTGAAGCCGAGCACGTAGTCGCGAACAACGCCGAATTGCGAGTGATCGCCGAATAGGACTGCCGAGATAGTTTCCAGATGGTTGGCGTAGGCCCGCTCTCCCCGTTCGCTAGCCCACTCGGACAGAAACCGTCGGACTAGTTCGATGCGGGCCGGGTGACGCGAACGCAGGGCCGCCGTGATCCGTGCGATGTTCGCCGCATAGGCGTCATCGGTGTCGGTGAGGGTCTCGATCACCGGCTGGGCGAAATCAATGATCCGGCGGGTGGCCTCGGGGGCGAGATGATCCAGGGACTGTAGGATGCCAACGACCTGCCGGGAGCGGACGGCATCCGGTTCGGACAGGTAGCCCTCGAACAAGCTGGCGGCCCGGACGCCATCGTGGCGGGCCAGGAAGGCAGCAGCGTCGATGGCGGCCCGATAGGGCAGCGTCGGCCACATCTCGACCAGCCGGTCCACATGCTCGGCGAGGACTGTGTCGGGGACAATACCAATCAGCACGTTGAGGTCATGCGGCTCCCAGGTGTCGAAGTAATATCGGACCGCTGACGGGCTGAGGAATGTCTCCTCGACGAACTTCCGTGGCTCCGGGCGAGCGAACTCGGTATCGTGCAGGTACCCAATCGCCCAGTGGACCAGGAGCGGATCTTCGTGAAATGCCATGCCTGCGACCTGTCGTGCTTGCCAATCGGCTCATCGTATGTATCCGTCATCGGCACCCCACATTGTGGTGAAGGTTGCGACACGCGAGGATAGG
>NZ_JCACHA010000237.1:0-3198 GCF_059503625.1 Skermanella sp. | reverse complement strand
AAGTAATTATGCCAATAGCATTGAAGTTCGACCGGTAAGTTCCACAAGAGTCCGCCGGTAAAAATACCTTGATGTAGGTCGGGCCTCTTCAGCCCGGCATCTAACGCTCATGACCAGCGGAGTTTCGATAGTCAAACCTCCCTCAATCTGGCTGTTCGGTCTAAAGCGAACCGACAGCTGATAGCCAAGCGCCATGAACATGATGGAAAATCATGTAAAATTCAACTTGTCCTATGGGCGGACATCGGCGGAATGGGCCGGCACGATCCGTCCGGCCACCTCGCCGAAACCGACGCGGTAACCGTCGCCCTGGCACCAGCCCGTGATGACCGCCTCGTCGCCGTCCAGCAGGAACGACCGCTCGCCGCCGTCCTCCAGCGTAATCGGTCGCTGCCCGTTCCAGGTCAGTTCCAGCAGACTGCCGAAGCTGTCCGGCTCCGGACCGCTGATCGTGCCGGACCCCATCAGGTCGCCGACCCGTGTGTTGCAGCCGGAAACGGTATGGTGCGCAAGCTGCTGCGCCATGCTCCAGTACATGTGCCTGAAGTTGGTGCGGCAGACCGTCGTGGCCCTCCCGGCGCCTTCCGGCTTCAGCGATACCTCCAGGTGAAGGTCGACCGACGCTTTGCCGCCCTGCCGCAGATAGGGCAGCGGCTCCGGATCCTGCACCGGGCCGGCCACCCGGAACGGCTCCAGCGCCTCCAGCGTCACGACCCAGGGCGAGATGGAGGTTGCGAAAGTCTTGCTGTTGAAGGGGCCGAGCGGCACGTATTCCCATTGCTGGATATCGCGGGCGCTCCAGTCGTTCATCAGCACCATGCCGAAGATATGGCTTTCGGCGTCGCCGATGGGCACCGGTTCTCCCAGGTCATTGCCTTCCCCCACGATGAAGGCGGTCTCCAACTCGATGTCGAGCTTTCGGCAGGGACCGAAACTCGGAAGATCGTCGGCAGGCGCCTTGGTCTGGCCGTTGGGCCGCCGTACCGGCGTGCCGCTGACGACGACCGAACTGGCCCGCCCATTGTATCCGACGGGAAGGTGCAGCCAGTTCGGCAGCAGCGCGTTCTTCGGATCGCGGAACATGCTGCCGACATTGGTCGCATGCTCCTTGGACGAATAGAAATCGGTATAGCCGCCGATTTCCACCGGCAGATGGAGCAAAGCCTCCGTCATCGGAACCAGCGCGCGGGACCGCAGATCCGGATCGTCGCGCAGCCTCGGAGCGTCGTCGCGCAGCAACTCGCTGACGCTGGCCCGCGTGTCGCGCCAGACCGTCCTTTCCAGGGCCATGAAGGCGTTCAGGCTCGGCCGGTCGAATACCCGGCTGCCCCTGGAACCGGCGCTCAGCAGACCGGCCTGTTCCAGAACCGCCAGATCCAGAACCCGGTCGCCGATCGCGACGCCGGCCCTCGGCCTACGCTCCGCTTCGGTCGAGAAGATGCCGAAGGGAAGGTTCTGTATCGGGAAGTGGCTGCCGGGCGCCACCGCGACGAAGGACTTCAGCCGGGGATCGTTAGGATGCATCGATGTTTACTCCCTCGCCGTCATGGCCGCTCGGGATCGAAGTGCTTGCGGAGCCGCGCGCCATAGGCGCCGTAGTCCCGCTGCACCTGTTCCACTCCGGCGGCATAGGCGGTCACCCGCTGGGCAAAGCGCGTCTCGAACATGAAGGCCAGCGTCCCTTCCAGCTTGTGCGGCTTCAGCGCCGCATTGCTCGCTCCTTCGAAGGCGTCCGCATCCGGCCCATGGGGCAGCATCGTGTTGTGCAGCGAGAACCCGCCCGGCACGAAGCCGCCGCCCGTCTTGGCATCGTAGACGCCCTGGATCAGCCCCATGAACTCGCTCATGACGTTCATATGGTACCAGGGCGGGCGGAAGGTGTTCTCCGCCACCATCCAGCGCTCCGGGAAGATCACGAAGTCGATGTTGGCGGTGCCCGGCGTTTCAGAGGGCGAGGTCAGCACCGTGAAGATCGACGGGTCGGCATGGTCGAACAGAACAGGACCGACCGGCGAGAAACGCCGGAGGTCGTATTTGTATGGCGCGTAGTTGCCATGCCATGCCACCACGTCGAGCGGCGAATGCTCGATCTCCGTCACCCACAGCACGCCGCCCCACTTCACGGTCAGTTTGGCGGCGATGTCGCGGTCCTCATAGGCCGCGACCGGCGTCAGGAAGTCGCGTGGATTGGCAAGGCAGTTCGCGCCGATCGGCCCGCGCTCCGGCAGGGTCAGCGCACCGCCATAGTTCTCGCAGAGATATCCGCGGGCGGGACCGCCGCGCAGAACGGCACTGAACTTGACGCCGCGCGGGATCACGGCGATCTCGCCGGGGTCGATGTCGATCACGCCGAACTCGGTCCTGAGTCTCAGGCCTCCCTGCTGGGGGACGAACAGCATCTCGCCGTCGGCATTGTAGAAATATTCGTCCTCCATCGAGCGCGTCGCCAGATAGACATGCGCCGCCATGCCGGACTGCGTCCCCGCATCGCCCGCCGTGGTGACGGTCCTGATGCCCTCGATCAGCGACAGGCTTTCCGACGGGATCGGAAGCGGGCCCCAGCGCATCGGGGCAGGGGGGATTTCGACCTCGACGCAGGGTGCCGTCCGCCACAAGCCGGCGTCGGCTCTGGCGAACCTGCCCCAATTGGCGACAGTCGGCCGGATGCGGTAGAGCCAGGAACGTTCGTTGGTGGCGCGCGGCGCCGTGAAGGGCGAGCCGCTGAGCTGCTCCGCATAAAGCCCGTAAGCACATTTCTGCGGAGAGTTGCGGCCGACCGGGAGCGCGCCGGGCAATGCCTCCGTCTCGAAGCCGTTGCCGAAGCCCGACTGATAAGCCGGCGCCGCTCCAGGGCCGCCGGCATCAGCCGGATTGGATGCCGAAGTTTCCGTCATGGTCATCGTGCCTCCCCTGAACCTGCCTAACGTTTTTATATAGTTCGGTCACGGACGCTCCGGACGATCATAACCCAATTTGCTCCGGCTGGTCCGAGGGCCGAATGCTGGCTCTGCTCGATGATGGGAACCGTGCAGGTCCCCCGCCGCATTCGTCTTTTTCATAACATTCCGGAAATCTTTCCTATACTAATCTGCGCACCGCAAGTCGCAGAGGAAAGCCACCTCTATGCCTGAACACATAGTTTCCGACTATACCAAATCCGTCCCGACCCCGTTCGATCATAGGTACGAAATCCGGTCA
>NZ_JCACHA010000236.1:0-3203 GCF_059503625.1 Skermanella sp. | reverse complement strand
GCTCGATAACTTTGTTGAGCGAAGAGTTGCTCCCGGCCTGCACCGCATTCAGCGCACCGGCAACTATCACGAAGGCATACAACAACCACTGCATTACTCTTCTTTCCTCCAAGCAGCTGCCATTCAGCTGCGTGATAAAGCCGGCATCACGGATGCGCCAAATGCCTCGATAAAGGCGCGTTGGCTGGTGCCGACGTGGTGCAGATGGATTTCGCTGAAGCCCATGGCCTCGTATTCGGCAAGCCAGGCGGTATGCTGGCCGAGGTCGGCCGATATCAGCACCGCCTCCCGCATATCCGCTGGCTGAACGAAGCGGCTGGCCATGTCGAACTCCTGGGGCGTCCGCAAGCTCCAGTTTACCTCACCGCCGATGACGTTCGAGCGCCATTGCTCGTGCGCTTCTGCCAGCGCCTGCTCCTCCGTCGGAGCCCAGCTCAGGCCGACTTGCAGGTAGAGCGGCTTGTCCTCGCCGCCACCGCGCCGAAACGCGTCGCTGCCTTGCGCAGGGCGTCCGGCTTGGCGCTGACCGTCAGAAGGCCATCGGCCCAGCCGCCAAGCCAATCCGCCGTGGCCTCGGTCACCGCGGCTCCGATCAGCAAAGGGGGAATCTCCGGGCGGCTGTACAGTTTTGCCTCGACGACATCGACACGACCGAAGCCCTGCTCGCAGCCCCGGCAGCGAAGCTTTAGCTAACGCCATGCGGTAAAGCGTCGGTAAACCATGTACCGTTTGGTCTTCCCGCTCGGTGGTCGATGACGAATAGCAATGCGAGCGGTCCATCGAGATTCTCCTGGTCACTCAAAGCGGGCACGAGAACCGATCCGTCAACATCTTTCCCGGCAGGCTGCCCCGAGCCCTGACAGAAACCTCGCACTCAGGAAACCTTCCCGCCATCATGCGCGTGACGATCCGCCCCACAACGGAGCAGATATGCGCTTGCTGACTAATCACTCGGCGCAGCAGTTTCCCTGATCGCTACAACGACATCTGAAAGCGCACTGTAGTTGGCCATATGGCCAATGCCGGCGAGCTTGATCAAACGGCTGCCGTCGATCTCCTTATGAAGTCGCTCCGACTGGGCGTCGGGAGACACGATTGCATCGTCCGCGCCGGTCAGGATGGTGACGGGCAGGCTAAGTTCACCATAGCGTCGAGCCAGGCTGCCGGTTACTACAGGAAGCATGGTGGTCTCCTTCACTTGGGCGCGCATCTGTCCAGGGCGCAACGACATGCTCATCGGAAAGTCAGCAAACCGCTCGTGCACCGGTGCGGGCTTAAAAATCGCTTTGGTCTGCATCGGTGAGGTCACGGACGCCAACAGCGGCGTTATGGTCTGACACATGACATCGCCGATGCCCGGCACCGAGGATGGGAGCGAAGTAACGATGTCACTGCGCATCTGCGGGTAAAAAACGCCGGACATCAGGACGAGTCCTGACGCCGTTGCAGGAAAGTCGAGTGCGAGCGCCAGTGCGGGAAGCACGCCCCAGCTGTGACCGACGATGACGGCGGACTCGACGCCGAGCTGATGCATAGCTTGCGCAAAAAGCGCGGCTTGCGCTCGCGGGGTCCAGAGGCGCGTTCGCGAACGTAGCGTGTAGCCGAAGCCCGGCCTGTCGAAGGCGATAACTCTATGGTGGGCGGCTAGGCTATCGACTACGCCGCTCGCCACCCAATCACCGACCATGGCGCCATTGCCATGGATCAGCACGATCGGGCTGCCCGTTCCGCACTCGATATAGTGGAGGTGGGTTCCGTCTATAGTAAGGAAGCGACCTATCGGCGGGTTGCGCCGTTCCGCCCGCTTAGCCCGCCAGTTGTTGAGGATCGCCGCTGCGGCGAGGGTCACCCCAGCCACGGCTGCGGCGTTCCGCCAGCCACCGAAACCGCGAACCTTATCTTCGCGCTTCCTGCCACCGATTGCGCCAATGGCAGGCAGAGGGGCGAGGTTGTTCATTCTCTTTCACTCATTGTAGCTGTACTCTGATGAAGGTGGTACGTTGCAGAGGAACAGGTGTTACCGTCATCGGCCCGTCGGTTCGCGTTTACCATTAACTCCAGCGTACTCATCGCGCGGACAAACCAATCTCTCTGGTCGCGGCATGTTGATCCCGTTGATGCCTCCCATGACCAGGAAAGTAATATCCTGCAACGTCTATAACCTGGCTGATGACAGTAGTTGGATGAGGGCAAGACACGCCTGTCTATGTGTAGGTTTGTTTCTCGACGTTTTCCTGTTTGCGCGGTTGTTCCATTCCGGCGAGCCGATTTGCCCTGCGGTCGGCAAAATAAGTCTTTGAATCAAGGGCAGTTCGGCACTGGAGCCAGGAAGCTTCAGCAGAACATCGAACCTCTTTCTGGATTTGGCGAACCTTTCCATGGCATCGATCGCGTCGGTAATGGCATCGTGCCCGTTCAAGCAGAGGCCATGCGTCTCTGGCCTCTCGTCCACGAACCACTTGTCCATCCGGCAGGTGACAAAGAATTCCTGCAGCACTGTTCCGTTCTCCGTTGCTGAAGGCTCGTTGATGTGATGGCAGCTGGCCGCTAGTGCAGGGACACTCCTAAGGGAGGTGCGGAAAGGTCGGTAGGCGCCAGTATGGGAGCGAGGCCGGCTTCCATGCTCGACACCGTCATATCCCACACCAAACCATCGGTCGAAGCAATCACGCTGAGACAGGCATGACCCTGGTTCTCGATCGCCTGCGCCAGTGCGGCCCTACAGTCCCCTTGCGGGTTGTTGACAGCCAGCCATGTGGCTGCCTTGACTGTGCCCTCCAGCAGCTTTGTCGTGGACGGGGCCCGACACATGCTGAACAGAAGTCGACGCAGCATCAGGTGCGCCGCCGGATCCGTCCGGCGCTGGGCCAAGCGCCACCCGGGAATAGTCCGCTCAACATCGGCCAGAACGGTATCGAGCTGCGCGATGCGGTAGATCCCCCCGGCACTCCCAGGCACCAAGACGCACCGTTACGACAACTCGGCTATTGGAAGCGAAGCATCGCTATGATCGGACTTCCCACCTTGCACTTTGATTTTTCGCCTGCCCGGCATCCTGCCCCTCCGCGTTCAATCCTGCGAACTCAACACCTCCGCCAAAGAAACATCACGTTTTTCTAATGGCTCTTGTCGGGCCCCGGGGTGATGAACAGCCCTCAGCACGGTATTGAACTGCCGGTACGAGGCAGAAGCTCTCCGTTTTG
>NZ_JCACHA010000235.1:0-3218 GCF_059503625.1 Skermanella sp. | reverse complement strand
ACATGGTGCAGCCGATCGCGGATGCTGGGTTCGACTATGTCGGCATCAGCCTGGACGGGCTGGCGGAAACGCATGACCGGTTCCGCCGCCGTCACGGGGCGTTCGAGGCGTCGCTGCGCGGCATCCGGCTGTGCCGGGACGCCGGGCTGAAGGTCGGCATCCGGTTCACCCTGACGCGCGACAATGCCCACGACCTGCCGGCATTGCTCGACCTGACCGCACGGGAGGGCATCGACAAGTTCTACCTGTCGCACCTGAACTTCGCCGGGCGCGGCAACACCAACCGGGGCAGCGCGGCCATGCTGGAGACGACCCGAAGCGCCATGGACCTGCTGTTCGAGCGGGCGCAGGCCGATGCGGAAGCAGGTTCGACCCGCGAATACGTGACCGGCAACAACGATGCCGACGGCGTCTATTTCCTGCACTGGGCCGCGCGGCGCTTTCCCGACCGGATCGCTGGCCTGCGCGCGGCACTGGAGCGCTGGGGCGGCAATGCGACCGGCGTCGGCGTCGCCAATATCGACAATCTCGGCAACGTCCATCCCGACACGATGTGGGGAACCCATACCCTGGGCAACGTCAAGGAGCGCCCGTTCAGCGCCATCTGGGCCGAAGCCGACCGGCACGACCCGATCATGGCCGGCCTGCGCCAGCGGCCTCGGGCAGTCGGCGGGCGGTGCGGACGATGCGCGTATCTCACGATGTGCAACGGCAGCACGCGGACCAGGGCGCTCCAGACCTCCGGCGATGTCTGGGCCGAAGATCCAGGCTGCTACCTGACGGATGCCGAAATCGGCCTCCCCGGAGGAATGCGCCATGCGTCGTGAGATCAAGTCGGCGCTTAGTGCGCTGGGGTTTCTGCTGTCGGCTTCTCCCGCCGGCGCCGCCGATCCCTCGGCGCTCTACACGCAGCACTGCGCCGCCTGCCACGGCGGCGACCGGCTGGGAGCGCTCGGCCCAGCACTCATCCCGGAGGCGCTGGGACGGATGAAGCCGGAAACCGCCAGGGCCGTTATCGCTGAAGGGCGCGCCGCGACACAGATGCCGGCATTCGGCGAGCAACTGTCCAAGGATGAGATCGCCGCGCTTGCCGGCTTCATCCAGCAGCCGCTTGCCGCCGTGCCGTCGTGGGAGATGGCGGATATCCAGGCGACCCACGTCGTCAGCCATCCGCCAGCCAGCCTGCCGGACCGGCCGGTCTACGATGCAGATCCCATGAACCTGTTCACGGTGGTCGAGGCCGGCGATCATCACGTCACCATCCTGGACGGCGACCGCTTCGTTCCGCTGGCCCGGTTTCAGAGCCGCTTCGCTCTCCACGGCGGCGCCAAGTATTCGCCCGACGGGCGGTTCGTCTATCTGGCGTCGCGCGACGGCTGGGTCACGCAGTACGACATGTGGAGCCTCCAGATCGTGGCGGAGGTCCGGGCCGGGATCAACACCCGCAACATCGCGGTATCGGAGGATGGCCGCTTCGTCATGGCCGGCAACATGCTGCCCCACAGCCTCGTGGTGCTGGACGCCCGCGACCTGACGCCGGTGAAGGTGATCGCTGTGGCGAACGGCAAAGGCAAGACTTCGCGGGTCAGCGCCGTCTACACGGCGCCGCCGCGCCAGAGCTTCATCGTGGCGCTGAAGGACATCCCGGAGATCTGGGAGATCTCGACATCGGAGACATCGCGGCCCGTCTTCGGCGGCTTCGTCCATAACCATGAAGCCGGCATGGTGGAGGCGGTCGGCGTCCAGAGCGGGTTGTTCGCCATCCGCCGGATCGAACTTGACGAGACGCTCGACGATTTCTTCTTCGATCCCGCTTACGCCAACCTGCTGGGCGCGTCGCGCGACGGGGCCGCCGCCCAGGTGGTCAACCTGAATGTCGGCCGCCGGATCGCCACCGTGCCGCTGCCCGGCATGCCTCACCTCGGGTCGGGCATATCGTGGCAATTGGAAGGCCGTACCCTGATCGCGACGCCTCACCTGAAGGAATCAGCGATCAGCATCATCGACGCGGCGACCTGGGCAACGGTCAAGCGGCTGGAAACGCTCGGCCCCGGCTTCTTCATGCGCAGCCACGAGAACACGCCCTATGCCTGGACCGACGCCTCGCTCAGCCAGCGGCGCGACACGATCCAGATCATCGACAAGCGGACGCTGGAGACGGTGCGGACGCTGACGCCGGCTCCCGGCCGGACGGTCTCGCACGTCGAATTCACCCGCGACGGCCGGTACGCACTGGTCAGCCTTTGGGAAGACGACGGCGCGCTGATCGTCTTCGACGCCGCGACTTTCGAAGAAATCACCCGCTTGCCCATGCGCAAGCCATCGGGGAAATACAATGTCTGGAACAAGATTCGCTTTTCCGAAGGCACCAGTCACTGAGCCGAACACCGCGCCGCGAAACGGCCGGGCGCTGCTGCTGTTCGCCCACGGCACATCGGACGGAGCCGGAGCCGAGATCGCGGACCGTCTGGCGTCCGAGCTTTCCCGCAAGGGATTGTTCGACGAGGTCGCTGTCTGTTTCTCGTTGCAGGAGCCGCGCCCGGCGGACGCCCTCGCACGCCTGTCGTCTTCCCAAGTCTTCGTCATGCCGCTGCTGGCCTGCGATGGGCGGATCACGCGCGATGTCCTGCCGGGATTGATCGGGCTGGCGGATGAGCGGGACCGGAACCGGGTGACGCTGTGCCCGCCAATCGGCCAGCATCCGGGAATTGCCCGGCTCGTCGCCGGCATGGCCAGTGCCGCCGCCGACGAGGCCGGGTTCGTCCCCAGCTCGACCACGGTGCTGATCGCCGGGCACGGTCACCGTCACGATCCGACATCCGCCGGCGCCGCGCGCCGTCTGGCCGGACAGATCCGGGCCAACGGACGCTGGGTGGCGGTCGATACCGTTTTCCTGTCCGAGATGCCGACCGCCCGGCACTGGCCAACGGTATCGGAAACGCGGGATACCATCGTCGTGCCGTACTTCATTTCCGGCGGACGGCACGAGGCGGTCGACCTGCCGGCCATGATCCGGACCGGTGAAAGCGACGTATCCGACGGACGCAGGGTGGTGCTGACATCAGCCGTCGGGCGGGCGCCGCAACTGGCCTATCTCGTGATCGATCAGGTGCTGGAACTGGTGCGGGATCACGTGCTGGAGACGGCATGACGGAGGCCGGCGACGCTTCCTCCCGGGATACCGGCGAGCCGGCCGACTGGGGACCGCTGTCGGGGTT
>NZ_JCACHA010000234.1:0-3232 GCF_059503625.1 Skermanella sp. | reverse complement strand
TCGTGACGATCAGGTCGTGCGACTCCGCCGCGGTCTCCAGGATCTGCTTCAACTCCACCGGATTGTCCCGCAGGATGCCGAAATCCGTGACGCGTCCTCCCATCCGCCGGATCAGCGCCGACAGGGTGAACCGGTTGGCGTCGTAGATGGCGCCGGGCGCCAGCGGCGCGCCCGGCTCGGCCAGTTCGTTGCCGGTGGAAATGATCGCGACCCGCAGCGGCGTGCGCACGGTCACGGCGGTCGATCCGACGGCCGCCAGCAATCCGACGTCCTGCGGGCGCAGCCGGCGTCCTGCGGCCAGGATCACGCTGCCGGCCATGACATCCTCCCCGGCCTTCCGCAGATTGGCGCCGCGCTTGATGCCGGGCTGGATCAGCACGCTTCCCAGCACACCGGGTCCGGATTCCTCCCGGCAATCCTCCTGCATCATGACGGTATCGAATCCGGGAGGCATCGGCGCTCCGGTGAAGATGCGGACGGCGGTCCCGCACGGGTCGGGCCTGCCCGCTCCGTCGCCGGCGGCGATCCGGCCGACGATGGGCAGCACCGTGTCGCTCTCTCGCGACAGGTCATCGAACCGCACGGCGTAGCCGTCCACCGCCGAGTTGTCGTGCGGCGGCACGCTGACCGGCGATACGATGTCGCCCGCCAGCACACGTCCCAAGGAGTCGATCAAAGCCACGGACTCGGTTCCGGTGACGGCCGTCAACCGCTCCGCCAGCAGATCCTGGGCCGCCTCCAGCGTCATCAACGGCCCGCCGAACGCGAAGCAGTCGTCACTCAATTGGGCCATCGGCGTCTTCTCCCAGGCTTCCGAAACAGCAGGCGCACTACTGTGCGGGACAGTAGTCGCCAACCATGTGTCCGCAACAATTCTTTCTACATCGGATCTTGGCGGCGTACCTACTGGGCTACAACCCAGTTTTCTATCCGCAGACCGGAGTAGCAGCTAAAGTCACCGACATTGTTGGTCACCAGCGTTACGTCCAGCGCAATTGCATGGGCGGCGATCAGCCTGTCCAATGCGTCACGCTTGCGATCCCGATTGGCGAGCCGCACCTGTCGATATGAACGTGCTGCTACCACATCGAAGCCCACGACGGTGATATCCTTGATCAGCTCATCCAACGCTGCCTGATTCTGCGTCTTTCTCTCACCGGATACGGCGATGCCATAGTCCAGTTCCGCATAGGTCACAGCCGACATGACGACTTCGCCGACACGATACTGCGCGAAGCGTTCGCCGACCGAAGGCGGCTGGTTTTTCATCAGGTAGATGCAGATGTTGGTGTCCAGCAGGTATTTCGGCCTCACAGTCCATCCCGCTCGGCTTGCTGATTGTCATCCCGGCCATCGGCCATGAAATCATCGGAGAACGCGCCGAATTTCTCCAGAACCCGGTCCAACTTTCGCGAAACCGGGCGTATGCGGAGTTCGTCACCAACGCGCTCGATCTCCACTTCCATGTCATTCCGGCCGAAAGCCAAGTCGGCAGGAATCCTTACTGCCTGCGAGTTCCCGTTCTTGAAGATTTTCGTAATCGGCACGACCGGCGTCTCCTTTAGTGGCCGGCTGCATTATGATGGTAGGGTCACCTTGTGTAAACACTTGTGTGTACAGATCAGAGGTGGCGGCAGGTTCTACCCACCGCCGGCACCGGCTCGGTTCCGCCTGAAGATCCGATTTCCAGCTTCTATCCCGCCTTCCGCATGGCGATCTCGTGTCCCATGACGGCGACCTGATCGCGCATTTTCTGAAGATGTTCCATGTCCAGGGGGAACTGGATCGTCGTCCGGCCTTTGCCGGTCGAGGCGACGCGAGCCTGCAATGGGGCGCCGATGCCCTCGATGGTGATCTCGATCATTTCGCCCGCAGTGACCGAAAGCTCGGGAGAAAGGACGGCATGGGCGGCGGAGATCTCGTGCGCCTTGCCGTTCCAGCGGATCGTCCCGGCAGTGACCTGCGCTTTGCGGTCGATGGAGTAGGACGCAAAGGTATCGTCATCGACATCGGTGCTGCTCATCGCCCTCAGGAACGTCTCCACCTCCCGGCTGACGCCGGTGGATTCATCCTTCAGTCCCGATGCCAACCGGGTGACGCCATTGGCGCTGTCCCCGACGGTGACGGCCTGTCCCTTGATCCTTTCTATGCTTCCGGTCACCGTATCGGCGCTCTTGGCGACGAAGTCGATGTTGCGCACCATTTCCTGCAAGGTCGCATCCTGCTCCTGAACGGCGGATACGATGCCCGAGATATAGGTGTTGGTCTCGCTGATCAGGTCGGCGATCCGGGTAATGGCGCCGGCCGAGGACGAGGATACCTGCCGTACGCCGGTGATCTTCGCGCTGATTTCCTCGGTGGCCTTGGTGGTCTGCGTCGCCAGTTGCTTCACTTCGGCGGCGACCACCGCGAAGCCCTTGCCCATTTCGCCGGCGCGTGTCGCTTCGATGGTCGCGTTGAGAGCCAGGAGGTTGGTCTGACGCGAGATGTCCCGGATAAGATCGATGACCTCGCCGATCTGTGCCGTGGTCTCCTGAAGGCGCTCGACTTCCGACCGGGCGTTCAGGGCCGCCTCGACCGCCTTGTTGACGACATCCGCGGAATTGGCGATCTGCCGGCCGATTTCCTGCGAGGTGACCAGCATTTCCTCGGACGCGCTCGCCAGTGTGCCGGCGCTCTCGGATGAATGGTTGGCTTCCTCGGCAACTCCTTCCGCCATGCTCAGCGTGTCGCCGCTCTGCTTCGTCATCACGTTGGCTTCTGAGACCATGACGGTGGTCGAGGAGACGATCCGGGAGAACACGGCGCCGATGCTGGCCCCGAAGATGCCGACGAGCTGGCCCAGTTCCTCGTTTCGGCGCTGGCGCTTCCGCCGCTCTTCCTTCTGGATCTCCTCCAGGTTTCGGGCCTTGACCATGTTGGCCCTGAATACCTGCATGGTTTCCGACATCTCGAAGACCTCGTCGCGGAAGTAAGGTGCGGCGATCTCCGTTTCCAGATTGCCGCCGGCGAGGTCCTTCATGGCGCTGGTCAGCTTGCCGACCGGCCGCACGATGCTGCGGGTTATCAGGATCGACAGGACGGCGGCCAGGATCAGGATGATGGCGGAAAGGCTGGCGATCAGCGTCGTCGCGGCAGCCTCGTCGTCTCGGGCGCGCCGCACCATCTGGCCGGTCGCAGCTGAAACGTCCTCCATCAGCTCGATGACGGCATGATCGAGGTCGTCCTCGTG
>NZ_JCACHA010000233.1:263-3238 GCF_059503625.1 Skermanella sp. | reverse complement strand
GATATGGCAGTGCCAACGCGGCCTGTGGCAAGATCCGGTGTTACATGAATACGCATCACATGGTCGAGTGCACGACGCTCGAGGGTTACAGATTGCCAGATGCCGGACTGCGGACCGTACCAGCTTTGCTTGCCGAAGGGCATTTCACCCAATGGCCCATCGGCGTGGGTCTGCTCGCAGTCTGTTGGACTTTCTACCCTCACCACGATCTCGTTGGCGCCATTCACCAGTGCCGAGGTGACATCAAAGGCGAACGGCAGCCAGCCGCCATTATTCTCACCAACCAGCGTCGCATTCACCCAGACCCTGGTGTTATGAAATACCGCGCCGAAGCGCAGCCAGATTTGACCATGAATCCAGCCATCGGACAGCACCACCTGGCGCCTGTACACCCCTACACCGGATTTCATGCGCAAGTCATCGAACTGCGCCTGCCAGGGACTGGGGACACGAATCGACCGAATGTCGCCCAAGGCGGACGAGGGGTTGACGGCATGACGGAACTCCCACGAGCCGTCAAGGCTCAAGCGGCTGGCCAGCATGTACGCTCCTAAGGCGATATCCCGGAGGCGGGCCGATATTCGGCCGCACGCCTCTTGATCGAGATAGACTTAGGTTATCATGGTTAACGAATACCTAATAACCTAAGATGACCCATAAGATCTGATAGGGCTGCCAGGTTCCGGAGCAGACCAGGAATCTGTACTAGCCTGGTGGTCCATAGCGGGACAGGAACGAACCGGTCGAGATATCGGACGTGCCTAACCGGAGCGTATCAAGGTAACAGCCAAGAGCTTTATCGAGGCTCGGCATCAAGCAGCCACGAGTAGAGTGGAGGACACTTTGCAGAGGTCGGCGGGCTTTCCAGCCCAGTTCGGCACTGGGGACCTCCAGTATTTTTCTTGAGTCCAGTCTTGCACCGTCTACTGCTTCACGGACAAGGTCTGACCAGATCACTGACCCTGTCGCCAGGTGCCAAACTCCCCGTTCTCTATCCATGAGAAGGTCGAGAGTCACATCGGCGATGTCGGGCAGGTAGGTTGGCGAGATGGTCACGTCCGCAGCTGCGGTGAAAGTCCTGCCCGACGCCACGGTTCGGATGGCTTGGCTCAGCACGTTGCGTCGGTCCCAGGGGCCAAAGAACGGTCCTGCGCGAATGAGCAGTACGTCTGGAAAGGTTTCAAAGAGAACCCGTTCAGCATCGGCCTTGGTGATGCCGTATACGCTGAGAGGTGCTGCTAAGTCATTTTCAACATAGGGTGCTGCCTTGTCGCCGTCGAACACGAGATGGGAGGAGAACGCAACGAGAGGAACGCCGACTGCCGCACAGGCGCGCGAGATTACCTCCGCTCCCAGGATATTCTCGCGTCGGCAATCATCGGGAGATGTCTCTGCATGGTCCACCCGCGTAAAGCCGGCGGCGTTGATGACCGCCCAGGGCCGCCATCGATCAAGTGCTGCGGCAAGCGAAATCGGATCGGTCACGTCAAGCGCCCCCCGTGGCAAGGTAAGATGGGGCAGCCCTCGCACGATGCATACGTTGCTTAGAGCCAGCGCCAGGGCTCCGCCGCCACCTGTAATCAACAACGGCCTGGATCGCTCTGGGCCTGCAAAGGATTTCAGAATCCGACGTGGCAAAGTGGTCGCGCAGCACTCGACTGGCTCCCAGGCGAACCGCTCCTCGCGCTGCCACCAGCCTGGCGCATCGAGTGCCGGGTGATCCGCCTCGCCAGTTTGGGCAAGATCACTAACAAGCCGCGCTAGTGCTGTGGGGCGTGCATTGGCGTCACGGACATCAAAGAGCCCGGGCTCGTAATGGCCCGTGCGCCGCGTCAGAAGGCTGTCCCAGTCATAGCTGCCGAGCAGTGCCCAGGCTGTTATTGCACGGATGTCCACTCCTCGGGATCGCAGACGGAGCGCTCCGTTCCAGGCTTCCTTCAGCCAGCGCAGTTGCTCGTCGCGGCTCGAACCGTTGTGCAACTCCGTTACGGCAATGGGCAGCCGATAACGGTCCCAAACCTCCTCCAGAAGGTTTTCCAGGCCGGCGACACCTTGAGCGACTACGCGAAGTGCCTGCACGTCGACGTATTGGTCACGACCGTTGCCGCCCGGTCTGACGCCTGGATAACGGTCGAGTCGCTCGTCCAGAAACCGTTCGCCAGACAGGTAATGGTTGATGCCCATAATATCGGGCGGGCACGGATCAGCAAGCATCTCCTCCAGCTCGTGGTCGGTAACCACCTCGGCGACATCCCGCCACAGCGGGTGATCGTGACCAAATCTCCCAGTCAGAAGATCCAGTCCCAACCAGCGGCGATGGTTCTCGTGTTCAGCCTGGTAAGCGAGCCGCGGTGTGCTGCAGACCCTGCCCAGATCTTCAGTTTGGACCAGCTTTGCGCCAGGATTGACCCTCCGGATCGCGCGCATCGCCAGCCGAATGCCGTTGATCTCATTGAACAGTATGCGGAGGAACAGGCGGTAGTCGTGGGCATGCGGATACCAGTGGCCGTACAGTCCGCTGAACCGGGCCGTGGTTAAAGGCTCGTTCACGGGAGTGTATGACTCCAGCCACGGATAACGCTCGGCCACGGCGCCGGCGAACTCAGCGAGTTTGGTGGCGAAGTCTGGTTGAGTGAGATCGGTATGACGAGGACCGCTACCATGGTGAATTAAGCCTGCGATCGGGTGCAGGCCGAGCTCGCGGAGACGGGCAAGCCGCTCATCAGTCCAGCTCCAGTCCGCAGACTTGAGACTTTCCGGCGCAATCCGCTCCCACAGTACAGGGTATCTGATGGCGTGAATACCGAGCGCTGCGAATGCGTCGAGATCCTGCGGACGGTGCTGATGTCCACTGAGTACTGTTTGGTCGACATAGGTATCGCCGATCCGGGCGACAGTGCACTCGAGCCCTCCCCAGACCTCGACAGGCGGCTTTGTCAATGTTTGCGCGCTGGCAGCAGTACCGCTATCGTCGG
>NZ_JCACHA010000233.1:0-253 GCF_059503625.1 Skermanella sp. | reverse complement strand
AAACTCGATCATTTCAAGCAACTACACAAAGGGCGACCTGCTCATGCTGGCTATTGTAAGCTAGGTACTTGTGGTTTATGGAACGTGTCGCTGCAAACTCCGAGAATGCCCTGAATTCATGCTCCTCCCAGCCGGGATAATTGAAAAACTCGTCAAAGACGATTATGGATCCAGGCACCAGTCTGCCGCCTAAATGCTGAAAGATGCACTTCGTGGAGGAGTAAAGATCGCAGTCGATGTGGAGGAAAGCTAT
>NZ_JCACHA010000232.1:0-3239 GCF_059503625.1 Skermanella sp. | reverse complement strand
TCAGGCACGAGCGGGAGGCCAGGATCCGGGAAATCGAACTTCTCAACGGCATGATCCAGGGTATGCGCCGTTAGGTCCGGGCACGATGCGGCGGATCCCGTTCTCAAGGATCCGCTGGCATTCAGGGTTCAGTGCTGAAATGCAGCGCACGTTCGCTGCGTTTCAGGTACTTCGTTCATAGCGAACCTCTGGATGCCGGTGAAGCCGATATTCAGAGGCTGATGCAATCGACAAGGTGAGCAGCCGCGCATGCGTTTTGTTCCGGCTGTGGAGCAGTCCTCGGCTATCATCGATAGGCAAACCATTGGAAAATAACAAAAGTCGCACTTCAGTTTAGAGTCCACCCTGCTGCTGACACATGAACGTATAATGTGGCTTATGGAAAACTAACTGCTATAGCGAGTTTCCATCAATGATGCACAACCTGACCTTCAAGTGATCTGCTTCAGTCACCAACCGCTGCCGAAACACGGCCTGAATGTTGGGCTTGCCCAACCCCTTGAAGCTTTTTTACATCCGGCAAAATCGGTCCGTCAGGCGCGCCATGCCTGTACCACGTTTGTCGTGTGACGCTCAGATCCGCCACGTCCGTGTACGGCTGAGCCATCCTCAGCATCGTGGCCCCAAGCTTGCTAGCCGTTATCCTGGGGGTTGGCTTCTCGGCTGCCGACACGGCCATGGTGTCCTTGACGCTCTCCCGATGCCGCAGGTTTGGTCAGATTGATGCGGAAGCGGTCGCAGCAGCGATGCTAACGGCAAGTCATCTCTGTGGTGGTGAAGCCAGCGCGCCGCGAATGGCTGAGGAACAGCTGACGGCGCCGGCCTTCGGGCAGGCCGCGATGCCGTGCAAGGTGCTGATCGGCTAATCCCTTCATGTGTGGTCGCCGGCATCACAGAAGGCTGGGGCTGCCGGCAAGGTCCGCCCGCGTGTTAATTTCCACACCATCGTCTCGCAAGAAGGCCTTAGTTAACATCACGCGGCCCTGCTCCAGCGGCGATGCCGCCAGTCCACATGCCGGCCGGTGATCAGCGGCCAGCCTGTCGCTGGCTGGTCGATCAGTTCATAAAACTGCTGTTCCATGACCGTCCGCTTGACATATTCAGGGTCAAACGCGACGCCGAAATATGAGCAATGTTCAGGTTCTCTCCAGGTGTTGTCGATCACCCTGCCCTCCTCGTCACAGCACCAGGCGTGCGGCACTGGTACGAGGTCACTGGCGTAGCCCTCGACGTAAGTGAGTTTGTGCCGCAGTGCCAGTTCAAAGGCATTTTTGAAGCAATGCCCAAGTTCGCCGGCCCGAATTCTTCTGGGCAGCCGCGCCGGCGTCCAGACTTTACCCTCGCGCAGCACGAAATCGGCCGGCCCATGGTATGGTAGTATTCCTTTGCGCCTGCTCCGAGCTTCCCTCTCGACTGCCTGATTGAGTTTGAGAAAGGTCATCATTCCTCCCATGTCGCACATATCGCCTGTCATCATGTCCAGCGTGTTCTAGTCAACCATGGTCACGCATGCCTGTTGAGGGTTCCGTTTCCAGATCATCCAACCCGCACCGCCCGGTAACGCGCCGTTCGGGCGACCGTGTTCGGCGTTCAGCCCAGATTTTACTGATCATCCCGGCATTCGCGTGGATAAACCATGTGGGTGCGCGAGTGAGAATCGCCCGCACAGAGACGTCGGCGTTCGCTGTTTGGCACACTGCCCTGCGATCACGCGCTGGTGGATGCGCGAGATAGCAACCGTTCAAGGCCTTGTTCAGTTCTGACATAACAATGCTCCTGGATAGCTCCTGATTTTAGCCCGCATCATCATTGAAAGCGCTATTCCCAGAATGGGAATTTCAAGATCTGTAATGTTATTATGTCTGTTCTTTGTGAACAGAAAGTAAATTTTTCTGCGTTCTTCTCGGTCAGTCTGACAAGCCAGATGGTGAATACTATATATCATTCACCATCAACCTCGGTATGTGCTCATGAATGCTGTAACAGCTTATTAGCGTGCATCAGGCGAAGCTGGCGCGATCCAGCCGGTGGGGTTCTGTCAGCATTCAGGTACGGACCACTATGGGCTGTGGCTTGGATGTGGTTAAATTCCACTGCATCTTGTAGCAAAGCCCTGAGAGCTGACAGAACCCTCGCGAAAAGCTTGGCGAGCATCTCCCGGTTTGCGGCTAACCATGGGGTTAATCCAGGTGTAGCAACAGATAAAGATTGCCAAATGGCATCACATCTCTCATATAATGCCAGAAGGAAGGAGACTGCCATGCCCGCCATCGTCCTAATCGACACGAACCTCCGGGAGTTTCGGCCTGAGCCAATCACTGTAGAGGAGGGCGGCGCGATGTTCCGCGCCGTGGTGAATCTCTTCCGCCTGTGGGATATCACCGACGATCAAGCCGCAAGGCTGCTCGATCTGCCGGTGCGGACCTACCGCCGCTGGAAACTGGGCGAGATCGGACGTATCGACCGCGACAAGGCGGCACGCCTGTCAAATCTCCTGGGTATCCACAAGGCGCTGCGCCTCATCTTCCAAGAGCCGGCGCGCGCCTACTCCTGGGTGAAGGCACCCAATGATGCCTTTGCTGGCCGTCCGGCGCTCGACGTCCTGCTCGACGGCGAGCTGACCTCGCTCATGCGCGTGCGCCGCTACCTCGACGCCGAGCGGGGTGCTTGGTGAACGATGTCTTACCGCCGATCGTGCGGATCTCGTGGCCAAGTGCCGTGCGCATCATCCGCAGTCGCTATCCTACGATTGATCTCTTTGATGACATTGCCGATCCGGCCGACTGGCCGCTCCTCATCGCGGCCGAGCAGAAGACCAATCCGCGCCTGATGGAAAGCATCGGCAATCTCGACCTCGTGCCTGCCAACCGGCGCGTTGGCGGACAGGGCGCCACGTACCTCATGGCGCCCTTCACCCATGTCAGCTCCGATCGCCCGAGCCGCTTTAGCGACGGCACATTTGGCGTTCTCTATGTGGGGCAAATCTTCGAGGTTGCCCTGCTCGAGACGATACATCACCACGCCCGGTTTATGGCCGCCACCCGAGAGCCGCCCGGCTGGGCGTCGCAGTTCCGCGAAATCATTCTCGATGTCACGGCCGATCTGCATGATCTGCGCGGACCTGGCAGGGCTCTCGCTGCTGCGCTCGATCCGGACGATTACACAGCTGGCCAGTCCCTGGGCCGGGCAGTGCGCCAGGCCGGTACCGACGGCTTGGTCTATCCGAGTGTGCGATATCC
>NZ_JCACHA010000231.1:0-3244 GCF_059503625.1 Skermanella sp. | reverse complement strand
TACGAAACAGCGCCAATCTTTCATGGGTCAAACTTCAATGGCGTTGGTATAACTTGTCGGCGCGGAGTTGTTGGGTCACGGCCCAACAACTCCGCCTTGGCTGAAAGTCACACGCGACAGGTCGGAACTTTCTGGCCCTGGCATCATTCGAAGAAGCCGAGCACCTCGTCGAGCTGGACGACGTGGCAGTAGATCATGTTGATGATCTCAAGCTCCCGCTTGTGCAGTTCCAGCGTCGCGGCGGCGCAGCAGTCGTCGACCACGACGACGCCGTAGCTCTCGTCGGCGAGGCTCCGCACGGTCGAGGAGATGCACTGGTCGGTGAAGATGCCGGACACGATGACGTCCTTGATGCCCATGTTGTGGAGCAGCAGGCGCAGGTTGGTCCCGGTCAGTGCGCTGTCGGTCGTCTTCATGACGACGATCTCGTCGCCCATTGGCGCCAGCTCCGGTACGATCTGGCCGTCCGGGCGGTCCTTGGGCAATAGGAGATAGTTGAAGCCCGGCTTCTTCTGGCTCAGAGAGCGGTCGCGGCCGTCGTTCTTCAGGCAGGCGATGCGGGCGAAGATCACCTCGACGCCGCGCTCGCGGCATTCCGCGATCAGTCGCTGGTTGTTGGGGATCACGGTGTTGCGCATGCGATCGAAGAACGGACGCCAGCGTTCCGTTTCTTCCGGTGTTTCTTTGTCTTCCAGGTACGTGGTCTGGATATCCACGACCAGGAGCGCCGTGGTGTCAGGGTCGAGCCGGATGTCGTCGGGGTCCTCGGCGGTGGCGTAGTAGAAGGAGCGGTACGCGGTCTTCCAGCTCATGTCGATCGTTCCCGTTTCGATAAGGCCCTGACGATGATGGCGCCGATCTCGCGCGACGGGAAAAGTCCGCCCGGCCGGAGGATCAGGACCGCGATCATCGCCAGCGCAAGCACGACCTCGGTAAGGCCGATCACCTGTTCGCTGAAGATCTTGGCGCTGTTCAGGGAGCCCTCCAGCGACCGCAAGCCTTCGAACGCTCCCGTCACGATGAAGGTGCCGACGACGGCGCCGGTCACCGTATTGGCGCCGCCGATCACCAGCATGCCCAGGATCACGAAGGTCTCGCGCAGATAGAAGGCGTTGGGCGAGAAGGAGGTGATGAAGTGCCCCCAGAGCGCGCCGCCGATCCCGGCGAACAAGGCTGCCAGGACGAAGGCGCGCCAGCGCAGATGCGGGATGTGCAGCCCGAGCGCTCCCGCCGCGACCTCGTCGTCGCGGCTCGCCCTCAGCAGGCGGCCGGTGCGCGATTCCTTGAACGCCAGCGCGCCGAGCAGGGCCGCTATCGCGACGCATGCTGCCAGCGTCAGGTCGGTGGCGCGGGGCACGCCGAACAGCGTCCGGGGGCCGTTGGTGACGTTGCTCCAGTTGGTCATGACGGTGTGCAGCACGACCAGCAGCGCGAAGGACGTGATGACGGCGGCGGCATCGGAAAGCCGCATCAGCGGGTAGGACAGCGCCGCCGCGACAGCCGCCGCGACCAGCCCGGCGATGGGGATCGCTAGATAGGGCGAGAGCTGCACGCCCTTGAATGCCAGGTAGAGTTCCGGCAGGGCCATTCCCTTCATCTGGAGCGGGATCGTCAGGACGGCCGACGTGTAGGCGCCGACACCCATGAACCCGATATGGGCGAAGGACAGGATGCCGGAGTTGCCCATGAAGACCTGGAGGCCCAGCACCAGGATCAGCGAGATGCACAGGTTGGTCGCGATGCGGTCGAACACGCGGATGCCAAGCATCTCGGCGCAGGCGACCAGCAGGATGACGAAGCCGCCCAGGATGGCGGCGGTGAGGAGATGGCGTGTCATGGCTGCCCTCACGTCCTCTGTCCGGTGGCGGGTCCCTTGAGAAGACCCTCCGGCCGCCAAAGCAGGATCAGGATGACGAGGCCGAAGGTGAAGGCGTCGCGGAACTTCAGAAGCTCCTGGCTGAGCAGGTAGTTGAGCGAGGTATCGATCAGCGCCAGCAGGAAACCGCCGAGCACCGCCCCTTCCAGGCTGCGCATGCCGCCGATGACGGTGGCGATGAAGGCGACCAGCAGCGGTTCCGACCCGATGCCGGGCACGACCGACCCGATCCTGCCGATCCACAGGATGCCGACGACGCCGGCCAGCAGGCCGCTGATCGCGAAGGCCGACGAGATGATCAGGTTGGCGGGGATCCCCAGCATACGCGCCATCGTGAAGTTGGTCGCCGCCGCCCGCATCGCGATGCCCAGCACGGTGCGCCGCATCGCCCAGGCGAACACCGCGAGAAGTACTACGGCCGCCGCGATCGTCACGAGGTTGCGGACCGGCGTGATGACGCCGGCGATCTCCACCGTCTGCGAGAAGAGCGCGGGCAGCGGCACGTTGCGCGGTCTTGGCGAGATGAACAGCAGGGCCGCGTTCTGGAGCAGGGTCGAGAAGGCGAAGGAGGTGATCAGGACGGCGGTGATCGACTTGGCGCGGACCGGGCGGAAGGCGATGTAGTCGGTCAGGACGCCGGTGACGACAGCCATCGCCACCGCCACGGCCGCCATGACCAGCCAGGGCAGGCCCGAGCCGCCCATCAGGAACAGCGTGTACCCGGTCACCATGATCAGTTCGCCATAGGCGAAGTTCACCAGCTTGAGGATGCCGTAGACGATGACCAGGCCCAGCGCCATCAGGGCGTAGGCGCCCCCTAAGCTGAGCACGTCGATCGTGAACTGTAGAGCGAAGGTCAAAGTCCTCATCCCCCGAGGTAGAGTGCGCCGAGATCGGTCGTGGCGCCGATCTCGGCAGCCGAACCGGAGGCGGCGATCCGGCCGAGCCGCATGACATAGGCGCGGTCGGCGACCGCGAGCGCCTTGGCGGCGTTCTGTTCGACCAGCACGATGGTCAGGCCGGAGCGCTTCAGCACGCCGATCATCTCGAAGATCTGATCGACGATGACGGGCGCCAGTCCCAGCGACGGCTCGTCGAGCACCAGGATCCTGGGCCGCGACATGATGGCCCGCGCGATGACCAGCATCTGCTGCTCGCCGCCGGACAGCGTCCCCGCCGGCTGGCCGTAGCGTTCGGCCAGCCGGGGGAACAGGGCGAACATCTTCTCCCGGTCCTCCGCGACGCCGGCGCGGTCGGAGCGGCGGATATAGCTGCCGAGCGTCAGGTTCTCGGCGACGGTGAGGTCCGGGAAGACGTCGCGCGTCTCGGTCACCGTCGCGACGCCGTTGCGGACCATCGCTTCCGGCG
>NZ_JCACHA010000230.1:0-3192 GCF_059503625.1 Skermanella sp. | reverse complement strand
CGCGCTACGCGGCCGTGACCGGGCTGCTGCACGAGTTGACGGGGGCCGAGGCGTCCCTTGTCGTCAACAACAACGCCGCCGCCGTGCTGCTGGCGGTCAGCGCCATCGCCCACGGCGGCGAAGCGCTGGTGTCGCGGTCGGAACTGGTGGAAATCGGCGGCTCGTTCCGCGTGCCCGACGTGATCCGGCAAGGCGGTGCCCGGCTGGTGGAGGTCGGAACCACGAACAAGACCAGGGCATCCGACTACGAGGCCGCGGTCACGCCCGATACCCGTGCCATCGTGAAGGTCCATCAAAGCAACTACCGCATCGTCGGCTTCACCAGCGCCCCGGCCATGACCGAACTCGCAGCGCTTGCCAGGGCACGGGGACTGGTGCTGATGGAGGATCTCGGCAGCGGCACCTTGCTCGACCTCAGGACCATCGGCCTGCCCCATGAGCCGACCGTGCGCGAGAGCGTCGCAGCCGGCGCCGATCTGGTCATGTTCAGCGGCGACAAGCTGCTGGGCGGGCCGCAGGCGGGCATCGTCGTCGGCCGGAAGGACCTGATCGGAATCCTGAAAGCCCACCCGCTGCTGCGCGCCGTGAGGATCGACAAGCTGTCGCTGGCCGCGCTCGAGGCGACGCTCAAGCTCTACCGCAACCCCGACCGGCTGGTCGCGTCGGTGCCGGTGCTCGCCATGCTGGCGGCGCCGATGCCCGTGCTGGAACGGCGGGCGGAGGATCTGGCGGCGCGCCTTCGCGGGATCGGCGGGCTGGAGGTGGATACCACCGACGGCAACAGTTATTCCGGCGGCGGCTCCCTGCCCGAAACGGCCCTGCCGACCCGGATCGTGACGATCAGGGCGAGCGGCCTGGGTACGGCGGAACTGGCGCGCCGGCTGCGGCTTCACCGGCCGGCGGTCGTCGGGCGCATCGCCGGCGGGCGGCTGACGCTCGATGCGCGGACGCTCGACGACTGCGATCTGCCAACCGTTGCCGACGCGGTCGGGACCGTACTTATGGAGTCCGCAACCGAATGAGGAGCGCTCTGGTAGGGGTGATCGGCCATGTCGACCACGGCAAGACGGCACTGGTCGGGGCGCTGACCGGCATCGACACCGACAGGCTGGCGGAGGAGAAGCGGCGCGGGATCTCGATCGTGCTCGGCTTCTCGCATCTGGCTGTCGCCGGGGGCGAGATCGACCTGATCGACATGCCGGGCCACGAGCGGTTCGTCCGCACGATGATCTCGGGCGCTACCGGGATCGGCGCCGTCCTGCTGGTTGTGGATGCCCGGGAAGGCATCCAGCCGCAGACGGTCGAGCATGCCGGCATCGCCGGACTGATCGGCGTCCGGCGCGGCATCGTCGCGGTCACCAAATGCGACCTCGTCCCGGTGGACGATGCCGTCGCCGCCGGAGAAGCCGCCGCCGGTCTCGCCCGGGACGCCGGAATCGCCGAGGTGACGGCGGTGCGGACCTCGGCAGTGACGGGAGAGGGGCTGGACGAACTGCGCCGGCTGCTCGGAGACTTGCCGGAGGGTTCGGCAGGATCAGCCGACTCCGGCGTCTTCTGGCTGCCGACCGACAGGGTCTTCGCCGTGCCAGGCTTCGGGACCGTCGTGACCGGAACGTTGAGGCGCGGCGCCCTGAGCGTCGGCGACGAGGTAGAACTGACGCCCGGCGGCAGGAAGGCCCGCGTCAGGAGCCTCCAGATCCATGGCCGCCCGGTCGAGACGGCGCCGCCCGGACGGCGCACCGCCGTCAACCTGCGTGGGGTCGAGCAATCCGATGTTCCGCGCGGGACGGCGCTGGCGTCACCCGGTCTGCTGACCGGCTCGCGCTGGCTCGACGCCAAGCTGACGATGCTGGCAACGGCTTCGAAGGAGCTTCGGAGCGGCGCGGTGGTCCGGCTGCTGACCGGAACGGTCGAGACCTCGGCACGGCTCCGGCTGCTCGACCGCGACCGGCTGGAACCGGGGACGAGCGCCCCGGTCCAGCTCTTCACGGAGTCTCCCGTCGCGGTGCCTGCCGGTGAGCCCTTCATCATCCGGACACCGTCGCCGCCGGCTACCATCGGCGGCGGACGCATCCTGGATCCGGTGTCGCGGCGCCACCGCCGGCACGACGGACGGACGCTGGCGGGACTGCGCATCCTGGCGGAGGCGGCACCGGCGGAAATCCTGGCCGACCGCCTGCGCGCCGCCGGCACGGCGGGATGCACCGGGGCCGAACTGGCCCGGCTGCTGGCGGTATCGCCGCACCGGCTGCACGGATACTTGAAGGATGCCGGTGCGATCCTGCTGCCGGACGGTACTGCGCTCGACGAAGCGGCTGGCCGCACGCTCGAATGCGAGGTGCTGGCGCTGGTGGAGAAGCACCACCGCGACCATCCGGCCGAACCCGGCCTCCCGCGGGACCGGCTGGGCAGGAACGCCGGCGCCATGGCGGCGGCACTCGTCCGGCGCGGCGAGTTGCGGAACGAGCAGGGAAGGTTGCGGCATCGCGACTTCGACCCGGCCGCTCTCCTGCCGGAGCGCTCTCGCCGTCTGATCGCTGCGGTCGAACGGGAGTTCCTGACCGGCGGGCTGATGCCGCCCGACGCTTCCGCCGTGGTCGGGAACGACCGGGAGCGCTTTCAGGCGATCCTGTACCTGACCCGGACCGGCGTGCTGGTCCGGGCCGCCGACCGGGTCCAGAAGCGCGATATCCTGTTCCATCGCGACGCGCTGGACAAAGCGCAACGGATCATGAAGACCCATCTGGCGGACCGGAACGGCGGCTTTCTGGTCGGCGATCTCGGCAAGCTGCTGGGAATATCCCGGAAATACAGCATCCCGCTGCTCGAGCACCTGGACGCCATACGGTTCACCCGCCGGCTGGACGACCGGCGGGTGATCTCGGAGGCGGATGGGAGGGCGCCGGACCCCTAGATGCCGTCGCCCGGGCCGTCCGTCACGTCGCGCGGATGCTTCAGGGCGGTGGTGGCTTCGGCGAAGGCGACCAGTTCGGCGACCGCTTCGTCGATGGCGAGGGCACCGGTGTCGATCACCAGCTCGGCCGCTTCCGGAGCCTCGTAGGGAGCGGAAACGCCGGTGAACTCCGGGATCTCGCCGACGCGGGCGCGGCGGTAGAGGCCCTTGGGATCGCGCGATTCGCAGGTCTCCAGATCGGCCGCGACGTAGACTTCGCGGAAATAGGCGCCGCCGAT
>NZ_JCACHA010000229.1:0-3246 GCF_059503625.1 Skermanella sp. | reverse complement strand
CCGACAAGCAGGCGCGTCTATGTCGGCTGCCGCTTCGCTCTAGACCGACCTACGCAGGCGAAGGTATTCGCACGGGTCAATCTCTTCGGCCCTTGGTATGAGATACCGAGGTGTCTTACATCCAGAAGCCCCCGGCGGGGGTCAGGAGAGCGGGCTCCAGTCTCCGCCAGGGGATCAACCGAACGATCGCAATCGGGACCGTCTTACGATAAACTACGGCATATCGCTTTATGGCTGTCCAGAAGAAGACATCATAGTCCGTCAGGTCTTGTCTCCTGTGCGCCGTGCTGCGATCCGCGCCTTTGTCAGGCGGCGCGCCTCGTCACCTGGGATTGCTTCCCCCCGATCCAGTTGGGCCAGACCCTCGGCAATTCGCTGGTTCATATGGTCGATCTCGCGGGAGCGGGACTCGTCGAATTTGAAGAACAACCGCAACGCTTCCCGCATGACTTCGCTCGCCGAGGTGTAGTCTCCACTTGCGACGCGCTGCTCGATCTGACGTTCAAGTTCGGGAGTAAGGGACACGTTCATGGCGCACCTTCGGACAACAAAGCGTTTGACGACAATGCCTGCTGATAACAAGCTATGCTAAACCTTGTTATCGCTGCAAGTCATGACTTCTTCATGGCCCGCTTCGCGGCCAGCGTCACGTCGGCGTGGAAGAGGGGTTCCTCGACGCGGTTGCCGCGCAGGATGTAGCTGGGGTGGAAGGTCGGGACCACCACCGCATCCGGGTACAAGCGGCAGGGGAGTTCCTGGCCGCGCAGCGCCGTGATGCCGCTTTGGCCGGTCAGAGCCCACATCGGGGTGCGGCCCAGGGCGATGACGACGGCCGGCTTGATCTCGTTGAGGGTCCGGCGCAGGTGCTCGATCTCGCCGGCGTATTCGGCGAGGCAGTAGTCCGAGGTTCCCATCGGGCCCAGGTCCTCCGCGACTTCCACGCCAAGCTTCCTGGCCTTGGTCCGCGACGAGAAGAAGTGAGTCACCTTGTTGCCGGGCGGCTGGTAGCGGAAGGTGTTGCCGACAAGGCAGGTGGCGCGGTCCAGACCGACGGATTTCAGGTTTTCGTCCAGCATCCGGCCGCTGACACCGACGAAGGGCTTGCCGGTGCGCGCTTCCTCGGCGCCGGGAGCCTCGCCTATGATGGCGATGCGGCCGCCGACGGGGTCCTTTGTGGGGTACTGGTAATCGACGAAAGGCAGTTCGGTAATCGAGGCGGTCACTGTTCGGGCTTTCGCAGCAGGTTGATCCGGATCGGCTGGTCGAACCACCAGGCGTCGTCGCGTTGCTCGCCGGAAGCTTGGAACAGGGCGCGCAGACGCGCGTCCTCCGTGCGGATCAGGGTGGAGCGTGTCGGATCGACGCCCGCCATGCGGTCGGCGAAGCTCTGGTAGTCCTCGTGCTTCACCGGATTGAGGTAGAATACCTCATCCACCGCTTCCAGTACCCGGACGGATTTCAGCGCCTTCAGCGCAGCGGCCCGGACCTCCGTCTCGTCGTCGACCAGCTTGGTCAGTTCGAAATAGCCGCCGCGCGGTTCCGGTTCATGGATCAGCGCGAGGCCGCCGGGCTTCAGCACGCGCGCCGTCTCGGCCAGCGCCTTCGCCATGTGCGGGATCGGTACGTGGTGCAGGCTGTTCATGAAGATCACCGCATCGACGCTGTCGTTGTGCATCGGCAGGTTCTCGCCCACGCCCTTGATATAGCGCTCGTCCCGGACCGGCTGGGCGGCGCGGGCGCGGTTCAGGGCCTCGTCGAGGATTTCGACGCCCGTCATATGGGCGCCTCGTTTGGCGAGGGCGCGGACCAGTGAGCCTTCGCCGCAGCCGACATCCACGATGCGGGCACCTTCGACCGGCAAAAGGCTTGCGATCACGTCCATTGCCTTGCGGCGCTCTGGAGCGGGATGGGAGTGCTGGTCTTGCATGGCGATCGTCTCTCCGGTCAGGCGCGCGATCTGACTAACAGATTTTGCAGCCAATAGGAGCGGGGAGAATGTAGATCAACGAAAATCGACGCTTCGGGGAACTGGGAATCGAGACAGGGGTCGTCAGTTCCGGTCAGGCCGACAGATCGATCGTGCCGCCGCCGGGACCCTGCCCAAGCGTGCGGGCACGGCCGGCGGCGGCGATCATGCTCTGGACGTTCTTCTGGTCGGAGGACTTCATCTCCGTCACATAGGCGCTGGTGGCGCCGGTCAGCGTGGGGACCTTTGCGCCCGCTTTGGTCGATGTATTGGTTTCCTGGATTGCCTTGCTGTCTTCGCCGACGATGGACTTGGTGACGCCGGTCAGCGGCTCGACCCGCGCATTGACCTTCATTCCCTCGTTGGTGCTGCTGACCTGCCGGTTGATTTCCTGATTGAACGCCTGCGTCTGGGGCGTCAGGTCACGCACCTTGGGAGCAGTCCGCATGAGGTCGGGCGAGATCGGGGAAGAAGAAACCATGGTGACGCCATCCCTGTACCGGCGGACAAAGCTTAGCCCTTATATGATTCTTCAGGATTATATCATAGCTCTTTCAACGGGGGTATAGCGTCGCAGGGATCGAAGAATGCTGTTGCACCGGGCAGGTCCGACAATGTACATGGACCCCAGCATCAAGAGTTGGGCTGGCGCCCAACACCAACCTGCCTTCCCCGGCAAGGTGGTGGTTCCGGAAACGGAACGATGCGGCCTGAACCGGCAACTATACGGGAACGAGCCGCTGCGTCAGCCCTCCTCGGCACGGAAGCCAGGAGGGTTTATTCATGTCTGAACGTCAGCCCGTCGTCCCCGCCACCGGTCCCTGTACCACTCCGCTCTGCGGCCCCGCCGACACGCTGGAACTGATCGCGGGCGGCAGCCGCGCCACCGCGCGCGAGCCGGACCGGCGCGAATGGGTGTTCGCCGCCGTCCATCGCGGCCAGGGGAGCTGGACCCATCTTTACCTAGTCGTCGAGTCGTCCCGCCGGGGGCGCCCGGAGATCCACCTGTGCCTCGTGCTGGAAGGCGAGCGCCTGGAAGAGGCGCGCCGCCGCGCCGCCGCGGATTGGTGGCGTCCGGTCAGCTGAGCGCCGAGGCCAGCCGGTCGATCTCATCTTCCGTGTTGTAGTAGTGGACGGATGCCCGGACCATTTCGGTCAGGCCCCGGGCGTTCATGTCCAGCAGGGTCGATGCCGCCTTGGTAACCGACACGTTGATTCCCTGTTCCGCGAGCAACGCCTTGATCTCCGCCGACGGGCGCGGCCCCGTGAAGGTGACGATG
>NZ_JCACHA010000228.1:0-3247 GCF_059503625.1 Skermanella sp. | reverse complement strand
CGATGCCCGTGCTGCCAACGACTCACTCAGCGCCGCATTATATGACACAGTAGTATTAGCTTCCCTACCTCTTTGGCTGGGCGGCCGAAGATGGCTGCAATCTTGGACGCCTCCTCGATCCCCTCGGCGTCCAACTCCCGCCCGATGGCCATCCGCAGCCGGATCATCCTTAGCCGTTCGGCATCCCGAGCCCGACGCTCCTCGACTGATGTTTTGAATTTCGCGGAGAACGGTGACGACTGGGGGTCATCAGGAAGCAAACTCATGCTGTGCAACGGGACTATCGTGCTGAATACCGTCCACCGCCACGACAAGCCACACCCGTCGAACCTCAAGCAGCAGGTCGAGCTATGGGGCTACGCTGACGCATGGGACGACGTTTGGAAGGTGTCATGCCGTCCCGCTGTCGCCGGAGCGGCAGCCAAATCCCGACAGCGCTTTCGGTGCCGTGCACGCGCGACCGGACAGGCGATCGGTGCAACGAGCCGCACCAAAGTCTTCCGACGTAGAATGAGTTTGATTCGCATGGGTGCGTAGCTATGGAGTTGGGAACCAGTTTCCGTGGAATCCCGATGGTACCCTATGCGACAGCCGGACCGTGGCAACCGGCGCCGCTTCGAAGGATCGCGCATCTAGGATCGCAAGATCGGTGGTTTCGTCCGCCGTGTTGATGACGAAGCCGACGAGCCAGCCTTCGTCCTCCTCCGCGCCAGCGGTCGCCGGCACGAACACGAATTCGCCGGGCAGGTGGCCGTCGCCGAACTCGTGCACGAGGCGACAACCGGTCTTCAGATCATGCTTGTAGAGCTTCGTGGCGCCGGTGAGCTGCGGGTTACCGTCAGGCGGGACGGAGACCGTGTAGACATAGCGATAGCTCTGGCCGAAGCGGCGTTCGTCGATGCGGGGAAATTCCTGCGGCGTGGCGTCGATCACCCGCCGGCCGACGCAATGCGCCTGTGGGTCCACCGTCCAGCGCTCGAACCGGCCCAGCGCGTCCAAGCCGCTTGCGCCTGAGGTGAACATCGTGGGGTACGCAATGACGTCGAGGGCCACCCGGCCGTCTTCGGTATCGAAGGCGTTGGCGACGTGGAAGACGAAGCACGGCTCTACATCGCACCAAATGATGTCAGCCGCATCTCCATGCCGCGGCAGGAGGCCCACGCGGGCGCGATGGGCCGGGTTCCAGCGGAAGGGAAACAGATGACCGCCAAGCACGGCGCGCATCGAAAAAGTGACGGGCAGATCGAGAACGATGGCAAACCGTGCGGTGAAGGCGCAATCGTGGATGCAGGGACCTTGCTTGACTGCGATCGGCACGTCGCGGACTACTTTGCCACCTGCCGAGACTACGACGTTGCGGACGGTGTCCCAGATGCTGCCGTCATAAGCGATCGCGTGGTGCTCACCAGTGAGCGGATCCAGGTGAGGATGCCCCGTGAACGAGCCCTCGAGCGTCCCGTCGAACGGGTTGTAGCACTGCTCCTCCAGGTTCTCGGACAACTCGACGGGGAAGCTGCCTGCTTCCACCAGGGCAAAGGTGCGGCCGCCAATGCCGACCACGTTGGTGTTCACAGTATCGTTGCGCCCATGTCGCGGGCCGGGCGCGGCAGTCCTGCCGAGCGCTGCGGCTGCCGTGCGTGAACGGATCCAGCGATTGCGATACCACAAAGCCCTGCCGTCCCGAATAGCGATGCCGTGTACCATGCCGTCGCCCAGGAACCAGTGATGCCCCGCCGAATTGGGAGTGACCGGGTTCGCGCCAATCTTGAGATATCGGCCGCTAAGCCCCGCTGGCATCGACCCGGTGACGGCGAGGTCCAAGAGCGTCAGTTCCGAATGCATTGGCGCGTGGATGCCGACCACGTAGGGGGTTTGAGTTTGCGGCAGTCGCTTCCGGTTCCAAGCTGCGATCAATTCGACCGCACCCTGGGCGACGGCGCGAACGGCCGACTGAACAGGATTCGGCATGGCTCGCGGTCTCCAGCATCATCGCTCTTGAGCTTGAATGCTAACAGCCGGTCCAGGTTTTGTCGTATGTCATCCGGAGATTGGCCCCATCGCGCCCTTGTGCGCGGCCGGGCCGTGTTGCAGCAACCGGCAGGACCGGTGCAGGAGCGGCATTGCCAAGTTGTTGAAGCAGTGGCCGCGCTGAAATGAACGGCAAGACAGCTGGTGCTCTTACGTTACGGTTTTGGCGCATATTTCCTCACGCCAGACCCGGAAGCCCATGTCGCCGGCGCGTTGATGCTACGAAACGGTGATCAGGTGCCGCCGCAGGCGGACAAGGGCTGGAGGAAGCCTGGGCGCGGTTCGGGCGGCCCGGGATCTTCGATACCAATCAGGGCAGCCAGTTCACCTCGCCGCGCTCACCGCCGATATTACCTTGGCCGATGCCATCCCGATGGCCAGTCGGATGATCGTCGGCGGTGTGCGCAGCCGGCTTGTCGTGCCGATCAACCCGGACGCCGGCTGAGCTCCGCCCACCTCACAGTTCTAGACGAGAGCAACACCATGTCCGCACAAACGCAATTCCCTATCAGCCGCTTTCCCGTGCCGACGCTGGAGGAGATGCCGGTGGACATCCGTGAGCGGCTGCTCGCAGTGCAGGAGAAGGCCGGCTTCATCCCTAACGTCTTTCTCGTGCTGGCGCACCGGCCCGACGAGTTTCGAGCCTTCATGGCCTACCACGACGCCCTGATGGATAAGCCTGGTGCCCTCACCAAGGCCGAGCGCGAGATGATCGTGGTGGCGACGAGCAATGCGAACCAGTGCCAGTACTGCGTCGTCGCGCATGGCGCGATCCTCCGGATCCGGGCGAAGAACCCCCTGATCGCCGACCAGGTCGCCATCAACTACCGCAAAGCGGACATCACGCCACGGCAGAAAGCGATGCTGAACTTCGCGATGAAGGTCGCCTTCGAGGCCTATGCGGTGGGCGACGACGACCTCGCCACCCTCGCGGAGCACGGCTTCGATAAGGAGGACACCTGGGATATTGCGGCCGTCGCCGCCTTCTTCGGCATGTCGAACCGTATGGCGAATGTCACCAGCATGCGGCCCAACAATGAGTTCTACACGATGGGCAGATAGGACGAGGCTGCACCGCCACTTGATCACGTAAGTGCGTCGACGAGCCATTGGAGACCGGCTCTGCATTTTGAGCCGGTGCTTGGCCAGCAGAGTCCGCTCAGGGTCGAGGCCGTGGGAAAACGTGTTCGCGGTCAGATGCTCAAGGGCGAGCCTGGCT
>NZ_JCACHA010000227.1:0-3249 GCF_059503625.1 Skermanella sp. | reverse complement strand
CAGAACAGCCACCACAGGAGCAGGCTGCGGTAATTCCGCCGGCCGAAACGACGACCGCGCCCATCACGGAGCCGGAAATCGTCGAAGGCGCCACCGGGGAAGAGCCAACCGCCGGCGGCGAGTCGATCCCGCCTGACGAGTCGCAGGAGCCTGAGCAAGCGGTCGCCCAGGACACCGAGCGGAATACCGCCCGGGATACTGTTCAGGACACCGCCGCTCCGCCTCCTCCGGAGCCGCCGGCCGCCGAAGCGCCCCGCCCCGCCACCGTCGCCCCTCCTCCAGCCAAGCCCCAGACTGCTCATGCGCTCAAGGAAGCGACGCCTCCGCGCAAACCCGAGAAGCCCGCAATCGCAAAGATTGAAAAGCCCGCGCGGCCTCCGGCAAGGAAGCCTGACGCGACCCCGGCCAGCATCCCGGCAGGCCGCGCCGGCGGCTCGATCCAGCAGGCCGTAGCCATCGCACCGGCGGAGCGGCTGCCATCGGATCCTTCCGTCGTGCCTGCACAGGCGCGGATGATCGGCACCAACCCGGATCTGAGCCAGATGCAGTTCAAGATCCAGGAGATCCACTTCAATCCGGGAAGCGCCAACCTGACGCCGGGTGGCGAGCGGAAGACGCTGACAGCCAGCCGGTTCATCTCCGATCTTCAGGTCCGCTCGGTCAAGGTGGTCGGATATGCCGACACGGTCGGACCGACCGCCTTCAATCAGGAACTGGCGCTGGCGCGCGCCGGCTCGGTCGCCAGCCTGCTGGAACGCGCAGGAGTTCCCGCCGACCTCATCGAGACTGTCGGAATGGGCGAGGCCAAGATGCCGATGCCGACGGACGACGGTATTTCAGAACCGCTGAACCGGTGTGTCGGCATCCTGGTTTCCGTCGACGAGGTGCGCTGAACCGGGAAGCCGACGCACGGGGCTTCAGACCGGAAGATCGGCGCCGGAAAGCGTCACGCCTCCGGCGGCGGACGGCGGCGCAACGGACCGGTACGCTGGCCGCGGCGCCGGGGTTTCCGATCCATGTTGTTGGGGCCTCCGCCATTGGGACCACCACCGTTCGGACCGCCGCCGTTCGGACCGCCACCGTTCGGACCACCCTGCCCCGGTCCCTGGCCGCCGTCCATGACCATGCCGTCCTCGCCCACCAGCTCCTCGACGGGCTCGGGCGGGCGGCGGTCGGCCATGGCGGTGCGGTACCAGTGCTCGGCGTATTGCAGATGCCCCTGCGCGGTGATTTCGTCGCCTGCGGCCTTGGCGTCCTGGGCAAGGTCCAGATAGCGGGCATGCTTGGTCATGGCGTCCCCGCGGACTCGTTCGGGAGTGCCGCCGTCCAGACCAGGGGCGCGGGATTGGCTGCGATAGGGGGAGCGATTATGTCTTGGCGGCGGCACTTTTTCGTCCTTTGTTGGGTCCGGCCCGCCATGGTAGCGCATTGTTCCGTGATGCGCGCCATTTCAGCCGTTTCGATCCTTTCGAATAGACCGGTTCATAGCTCCGGTCATTCAAAATCGTCCATACCCGGCAAGGTTTAGTAACGAGTGCGGCAACTGGGTCGCGCTTGTCGGCGCGCGACCCGTTGACGAAGGACCGTCGAGGAAGGACGTTATTTCGCGTCCACGCCGCCCATGCAGAGATACTTGATCTCCATGTATTCCTCGAGGCCGTATTTCGAGCCTTCCCGCCCGATGCCGCTTTCCTTCATGCCGCCGAAAGGTGCCATTTCGGTCGAAATGATGCCTTCGTTGATGCCGACGATGCCGTATTCCAGCGCTTCGGCGACCCGCCAGACCCGGCCGACGTCGCGGCTGTAGAAATAGGCCGCCAGACCGTATTCGGTGTCGTTCGCCATCTTGATCGCCTGCTCTTCCGTATCGAAGCGGAACAGCGGGGCGACCGGACCGAAGGTCTCGTCGCGCGTCACCTTCATCTCGGTCGTGACGTCGGCCAGCACCGTCGGCTGGAAGAACGTGCCGCCGAGCGAGTGACGCTCGCCGCCGACGACGACACGGGCGCCCTTGGACAGGGCGTCGCGGATGTGGTCCTCGACCTTCTCCACGGCTGACATGTCGATCAGCGGCCCCTGCTGGGCGCCTTCGGTCATGCCGTCGGCCACCTTCAGCGTCTTGACCGCTTCGGCCAGCTTGGCGGCGAAGGCGTCGTAGATGCCGTTCTGGACCAGCAGACGGTTGGCGCAGACGCAAGTCTGCCCGGTGTTGCGGTACTTGGAGGCGATGGCGCCCTTGACCGCCTCGTCCAGGTCGGCGTCGTCGAATACGATGAACGGCGCATTGCCGCCCAGTTCGAGCGAGACCTTCTTCACCGTGCCGGCGCACTGCGACATCAGCTGCTTGCCGATCTCTGTCGAGCCGGTGAAGGTCAGCTTGCGGACCAGCGGGTTGGTCGTCATCTCGCCGCCGATCGCCTTGGCCGATCCTGTCAGCACGCTCAGCACGCCGGCCGGCACGCCTGCCCGCTCCGCCAACACCGCCATCGCGAAGGCGGAATAGGGCGTCGATGTCGCAGGCTTGATGACGATCGGACAGCCCGCCGCCAGCGCAGGGCCGGCCTTGCGGGTGATCATCGCCGCCGGAAAGTTCCAGGGAGTGATGGCGGCGCAGACGCCGACCGGCTCCTTGGTCACGACAAGACGGCGGCCGGGAAGGTGCGCGGGGATGGTGTCGCCATAGACGCGCTTGGCCTCTTCCCCGAACCACTCGATGAACGAAGCGGCATAGGCGATTTCACCCCGCGACTCGGCGATCGGCTTGCCCTGCTCCGCCGTCATGATCCGCGCCAGGTCTTCCTGGTTCGCCATCATCAGGTCGAACCACGTGCGCAGGATCTTCGCCCGCTCCTTCGCGGTCTTGGCGCGCCACGCCGGATAGGCACGGTTGGCGGCCTCGATCGCACGGCGGGTCTCCGCCTCCCCGGCGGCCGGCACGGTGCCGAGCTTGCTGCCATCGGCCGGATTGGTGACGTCGATGGTTTTGCCGCTGTCGGCATCGATCCACTGACCGTCGACATAGCACCGCCCGCGCAGCAGGTCCGCGTCCTTCAGCCCAAGTCGTGCGGCGGTTTCAGTCATGACGCTCATAGAAGTGGTCTCCTTGGCTTTTCTTCGTTCCGGGCAGCGCATGAGCCGCAGCCGTGTCCTATAATCAACGGCCTCAAAGATTGGCCTGTGGGAGACCAGCGCAATTTCGTAGGTCGGTCTAAAGCGAAGCGGCAGCCGACAAGCAGGCGCGTCTATGTC
>NZ_JCACHA010000226.1:2055-3252 GCF_059503625.1 Skermanella sp. | reverse complement strand
GGGTCGCAGCGTGATCGACATGTCGGTCGCGACCATGGCTCGTCTCGCCAAGCTACCCAATATCGTTGGCGTCAAGGATGCCACAGCTGATTTAACCAGACCGTTAAGGACCCGTCTCGAAATTGGCCCCGAGTTCTGCCAGTTGACGGGTGAGGACGCCAGCGTCGTCGCGTTCCTGGCCCAAGGCGGGCACGGATGCATTTCCGTCACCGGGAACGTGGCGCCGGCTCAATCGGCCCAGCTTCATGCCGCTTGGCAGGCGAAGGATTGGGCGACGGTGGAAAGGCTGCGTGACCAGCTGATGCCGCTTCATAATGCGCTCTTCCTGGAAACCAGCCCGGCACCGGTCAAGTATGCCGCCAGCCTGCTCGGGATTTGCTCGGAAGAGTTGCGGCTTCCGGTCGTTCCGGTAACCGAGGCGACACGGGTAGCGGTGCGTGAGGCGATGGTAAAGGCGGGTGTGCTCAACTGAGCAAGACTGTTTGACGAACAAGAAGAAGAGGAAGCACTATGGCTAAGCCGGGTCCTGTTTCGGGCCGGATCGCGGCTCAGAACCGCCGCGCCCGGTTCGATTACTTCATCGATGAGACCCTTGAAGCGGGAATCATGCTGGTCGGAACGGAGGTCAAGTCCCTCCGCTCCGGCAAAGCGAGCATTGCCGAGTCCTATGCGGGTGAGCAGAACGGCGCGCTTTATCTGGTGAATGCCTATATTCCGGAATACCAGTTGGCTGGCCAGTATTACCAGCACGAAACCAAGCGGCCGCGCAAGTTGCTGGTCCACAAGCGGGAAATGAACCGCCTGATGGGCGCCATCAAGCGGGAGGGCGTCACGGTCGTACCGTTGTCGATCTACTTCAACGAACGGGGTGTCGCCAAAGTCGAGCTTGGGGTCGGGCGCGGCAAGAAGAAGGGCGATAAGCGCGCTGCGGAGAAAGATCGTGACTGGCAACGCGACAAAGCGCGTGTCATACGCAGCAAAGGCAAGGATTTCGACTGAACTCGGGCCTTGTCGCGACCGAAGCGATCTTGATGAGATATCGAAGTATCGTTAAATAAACAGGGCGCGGCCGAAATGCCGCGCCCTGTTCTGTTCAGTCCACCTGCGAAGTATATCAGGCGGTTTCGTACATGTTGCCGTGCGGATCGCTCGACGGCGGATCGCGGTGCTGATGCACACGGGCGATCGAGGGCGAAA
>NZ_JCACHA010000226.1:0-2045 GCF_059503625.1 Skermanella sp. | reverse complement strand
GGAGTTCGATGAAATTGTCGGCTTGGCGGCGGAGTTCGTCAGCGACCATCGGCGGCTGGCTGCGCACGGTGCTGATGACCGAAACCCGAACGCCCTTGCGCTGAACCGCATCGACCAGCCGGCGGAAGTCACCGTCGCCCGAGAACAGCAGTATATGATCGACGTGTTCGGCCATCTCCATCACGTCGATGGCCAGTTCGATGTCCATGTTGCCCTTGATCTTGCGGCGGCCGGACGCGTCTGTAAATTCCTTGGTCGGCTTGGTCACCATGGTATATCCATTGTAGTCCAGCCAATCGACCAGCGGGCGTATCGGAGAGTATTCCTGATCTTCTACAAGGGCGGTATAGTAAAAGGCCCTGACTAGGCGTCCCTTAGATGCAAAAAGATCCAGCAAACGTTTGTAGTCGATATCAAACCCCAACGCTCTCGCGGCCGCATATAAATTTGCTCCGTCAATGAACATCGCGATACGTTCTTCTTGATAGAAAATCATCTTAGAACCTTTTTTGACTATAATGGTTATCGTCGGCCGGCCAATTTTGTTTTCACCGCCCCTGTGGCTATGAGAGGAGGCATTAATGTCACATTGGCCACCATGTAGAGATAGGGCAATGCTTGCGAACAGACAAGAGGTTCGCTGGAGGATGCAGCAAAAGTGATATTGATCGCATTAGGATCAAACCTTTCCAGTGACGCCTATGGATCTCCTCAAGACATATGCGTTGCCGCAGTCGAAGCCCTTGAGAAACACGGTGTTACAATTACCGCAAGGTCACGCTGGTTCCGGACCGCTCCAGTTCCAGTGTCCGATCAGCCATGGTTTGTCAACGGTGTAATCGCAGTGGAAACGTTCCTTCCGCCTGCGGATTTACTCGGCTTGCTCCATGACGTGGAAGCGGAGTTCGGACGGACCCGGACCGTCCGGAACGAAGCGCGCATCCTCGATCTCGACCTGCTTGTCTACCACGACGAAGTCTCCTCCAAGGCGAGCGTTCCTGTTCTTCCACACCCAAGGTTGCATGAGCGTGCATTCGTGCTTCTTCCGATGGCCGATATCGCACCGGATTGGCGTCATCCCGCCACTGGCGCCGGCATAGCCGACCTGATCTCAGCGCTTCCCGCCGATCAGCGCGCCGAACCGGTCGCGCAGGAGATGGAAGATTGACCGGGGATCGCAGCCAGGCTTCCGGTCTGTCGGACTTGCTTCGCGGGTATAGGGGCCGTATATAAAAAGGCTTGTCATATAGTTGGAGTTTGCCCGTAATGGCACGCGTTACCGTTGAAGATTGCGTCCTCAAGATTCCCAACCGTTTCGAGCTGGTGATGATGGCCGCCCAACGGGCGCGGGACGTCGCGACCGGTGCATCGCTTTCGATCGACCGCGACAACGACAAGAACCCGGTCGTGGCGCTGCGCGAGATCGCCGACGAAACGATCGGCCTCGACGAACTGCGCAATGCGCTGATCAAGGGCCACCAGAAAGTGGTCGAGGCCGACGAGCCCGAGGACGACATCGTCGAACTGATGGCCGGCGAGCAGGCTTGGGCACAGCAGATGAACATGGGCGAAGACGGCGAAGGCGAGGGCGACGAGCTTGGCGCCGATGCCGACGCTGAAGGCGACGGCGACGACGAGGAAGATGTCCTTGCCGGCATGGAAGCCGAGCCGGGTATCGATGTCGACAGCGAGGAAGGTGCCCTTGTCGATCGTGACGTCGATGACAGCGGCAAGGTCTACGAGTAAGCGATCGGCTGCCGATTGGCGGGGGCTTGCCGTTCGAGTGTCCGAAATCCCACCATTGACGCTGTCGTTTGCCGTGGGTGAGTGCCGATGATCCGGCAATACGAGCTGGTCGAGCGCGTCAAAGCGTATGATCCCAGCGCGGATGAGGATGCCCTCAACCGCGCCTACGTGTTTTCCATGCGCGCTCACGGTTCCCAGACCAGGGCGAACGGCGACCCCTACTTCTCGCACCCGCTGGAAGTCGCCGGCATCCTCACACAGATGAAGCTGGATACCGCCTCGATCGTGACGGCTTTGCT
>NZ_JCACHA010000225.1:0-3252 GCF_059503625.1 Skermanella sp. | reverse complement strand
GGATCGGGTTGCCGGCGATGTCCGGCTCCTTGTCCGCGATGAACAGCATCTTGATGCCGGTGATCAGCAGGAAGCCGCCGAAGATGAAGAGTATCCAGTCGAACTCGTTGATCAGCGCCGCACCCAGACCGATCATGATGCCGCGCAGGACGATGACGCCCAGGATGCCCCAGACCAGCACGCGGTGCTGATAGATCCTGGGAATGGCGAAATACGTGAAGATCAGCGATATGACGAAGACGTTGTCCATCGCCAGGCTCTTCTCGACGAAGAAGCCGGTGAAGTACTGCATGCCCGGCTCGGGCCCGAGATACCACCAGAGCCAGACGCCGAAAAGACAGCCCATGGCGATGTAGCCGGCGCTGAGCCACAGACTTTCGGCGATGCCGATCTCCTGAGTCTCGCGGTGGAGGACGCCGAGGTCGAAGGCCAGCAGGGCGGCGACGATACCGAGGAAGGAAAGCCAGATCCAGGCAGGTTTGCCCAGGAAGTCCGCCGAAAGGGCGGCCAGGAGCGCGTCCATGGAAAGAATGACCCGTTTACGCTGCTGCGTCGGCTGTTGCTGACGGAAGGTCCGACATCACGGCCGACGCCTCGGCCGCCAGCGGGGCCCGGACCCGTGGGGTAGTCCATCCGAATTGGCCCTGCGATGTGCAAAAATCAAGGGTCAGCCAATTGAAAACCGCATGGCTGGTTCGAAAGCATGGCTAGGCCTAAACCGGCGGCGCCTCGGCGGGTTCCGGCGCGCGCCGGAGCGTCACCGTGAAGACGGCGCCGCCGTCGGGATGGTTGGAGGCCGAGATCCGGCCGCCGAATCCCTGCACGATCCCATAGCTGATCGAAAGCCCAAGACCCAGTCCCTCGCCCACTTCCTTGGTGGTGAAGAAGGGATCGAACAGTCTTGGCAGGTCATCCTCGTCGATGCCGGGGCCGGTGTCCCTCACGCTCAGCAGCACGTGTTCCTCATCCTCCCCCAGGCTGATCGTTATCAGCCGGTGGTTACGTGCCGACACGGCGTCCAGCGCGTTGCGCAGCAGGTTGACCAGCACCTGCTCCAGCCGTGCCTCGTCGGCCAGGACCGGCGGAGCCTTCTCCGGCAGTTCGAACACGATCTCGGCGCCCAGGTCGTTCGTCTGAGCGCCGAGAAGACCGAGCGCGTGCTCCACCACGGAACGCGGAGAGACAGGGGTGAGGATGCCCGAAGATTTCCGGGCGAAGGTCTTGAGCTGGCGGGTTATCTTCGCCATCCGCTCGGTCAGTTCCGCGATTTCGCCCAGGTTCGACCGCACAAGATCGAGCCGTCCACGGTCCAGCAGCAGCCTGGCGTTCTCGGCATAGGACCGGATCGCCGAAACAGGCTGATTGACCTCGTGCACGATGCCGGCGGCCATCTGTCCCAGCGCCGCCAGCTTGGCCGTCTGTATCAGTTCGTCGCGGGCGCGCAGGACTTCCCGCTCGGCCCGCTCGCGCTCGGCAACCTCCTCCGTCAGCCGAGCATTGGCGGAGCTGAGTTCGGCGGTGCGCTCCGTCACCCGGCGTTCCAGCATCAGTCCCGAACGCCGCTGGTACTCGAGGCGTTCGGCAAGCGCCATCCGCCGCTGGAGCACCACCAGCCCGGCCGCCAGCAGCAGCAGCGTCGCGATCCCGGCGCTCAGCGCCGCCGACAGGGCACGGTCGCCGGCCGGCCGGCTGTCCAGCGCCACATGGACGTCCCATTCGGTATCGGGAATGCGCGCGGTGCGCACCATGGCGCTGTCCAGCGCCGGCAGCGGGCGTAGCTCCGCGTTGTGGTACTGCTGGCTGTCGCGCAACTCCTGCCGGGCGTCGGCGCTCAGCGGCCGCAGGGTCCGGAAGCGCCAGTCGGGTACATTGGTGATGAAGACGATGCCGTGGCGGTCGGTGACGAAGACACGCTCGCCGCCCATCCCTTTCCAGGTCGTTTCCAGCGCATCCATCGCGACTTTGGCGACGACCACCCCCAGCGTATGGTTTTCCGCCCAGACCGGTCCCCATACCGGATACGCTATGTAGTAGCCGGGAATCTGCGACGTCGTTCCCAGCGCGAAATACCGTCCGACCTTGCCGTCCAGCGCGTCCTGGAAATAGGGACGGAAGGAGAAGTTGCGGCCGATGAAGCTGGTTTCGTCGGTCCAGTTGCTGGACGCCAGGGTAACGCCGTCGCGTCCCATGACATAGAGCGCCGACAGGGAAACGCCGGCGTTGAGCGCCGACAGCTTGCGGTCCACCCGGTCGATCAGTTCCTGGTCGCGCGGCTTGGCGAGCAGCGCCGTGACGTCCGGATCCCAGGCGAGCGCGAGCGGCAAGGCCCTGAACTTTTCCAGCTCGGCGGTCAGGGTCGCACTGTAGAGCGTCAGCCGCGCCTGCGCCGTCTCTCCCAGTTCGGTCAGCGCCCGTTCGCGCGCCCATCGGGCGGCACTGTATGCCGCGGGCGGCACCGTCACGCAGGCGGCGATCCCAAGCGCCAGCGCCAGCCCGCGAAAACCGCGCGGGAAAGCGAGCGGGCGCTTGCCCGCAGGCCACCATGCCCCGATCACCGATGCCAGATCCTTCAAGCGGCTTTCCTCAACCGGATACCAACCCTACAATGGAGGATGGTCCCGTCCACTTCCATCCGGAATCTCCAATCCGATAGAAGTGTCCAATGGAAGTGCCCAGTGAAAGTGGACGAGAAGGGACCTTCCGGCCGGAGACGGCCGATTCCCCCACGGAGAACCCGATGTCCGACGCCACCCTCGGCCCGCTGGCCGCCGCCGCCCGCTTCGTCTTCGGCGCCGACAATGCAACCGCCAAAGCCCTCACCGAAGCCGCCGCCGGCGGAACGGAGGCCGACGTCAAGCGAGCGCAGGCTCTGGTCAAGAAGCTCCCGGCCAAGGACCGCACCCGCCTGATGGCGGCCTTCCAGACATTCAGCGACGTCGGCTGACCCGAATCCCGGAACCGGTCCGGCCGCCGATGCCGGCGTGGTCAGTCCAGCTGAAGGATCTGGGCCTTCAGATACGCCGTCTCGGGCAGGTGAGGGTGGACGGGATGGTCCGCCGCCGCCCCGCCGGTGCGCAGGATCCGCCCGGTCCGCCGGGCATCGTCCAGTCCGCGCGCGACCTGCTCGGCAAACAGCGGCACATCGACGTTGTGGCTGCACGACGCCACCAGCAGGAACCCGCCGGGCGCCGTGATCGACGCCGCCAGCCGTGTCATCTTGCGATAGGCCCTGGAGCCCGCCTGAAGGTCCTT
>NZ_JCACHA010000224.1:0-3256 GCF_059503625.1 Skermanella sp. | reverse complement strand
CCTGTCGGCCTGGGTGTTCGGCAACACCCACATGATGCTGCATTCCGGCATCGGCCAGCCGTACGACCCGAAGACCGGCAAGGGCGTCGTCGGGCGCAACTACTGTCATCAGGTGCAGTCGCAGGTCGGCGTCTTCTTCGAAGGCAAGGAGATGAACCCGTTCATGGCCGCCGGTTCGCTCGGCATGGTCATCGACGACTTCAACGGCGACAACTTCGACCATGCCGGCATGGACTTCCTGGGCGGCGGCTACATCGCGCTGAACTCGACCAACGCCCGGCCGATCCTGACCCGCCCGGTCCCGCCGGGCACGCCGCGCTGGGGTTCGGCGTGGAAGGAGGCGACCGCCAAGTGGTACCGCAGCTCCGCCAGCATGAACTGCCAGGGCTCCAACTATTCCAGCCGGGGCAACTACCTGGACCTCGACCCGACCTACAAGGACATCCTGGGCCGGCCGCTGATCCGGATGACCTACAACTTCACGGACAACGACCGCCGCATGTCGGCGTTCCTGACCGAGAAGGGCGCCGGGATCGCCAAGGCGATGGGCGCCACCCATATCGCCGCCAACGCCCGTAAGGGCGACTTCGACGTCGTGCCGTACCAGTCGAGCCACAATACGGGCGGCACGCCGATGGGCACCGACCCGAAGACCAGCGTGGTCAACAAATACCTGCAAAGCTGGGACGCCCATAACCTGTTCGTGCTGGGCGCCTCGGTCTTCCCGCAGAACGCCGGCTACAACCCGACAGGCGCCGTGGGTGCATTGACCTATTGGGCGGCGGACGCCGTGGTCGACAAGTACCTGAAGAACCCCGGCCACCTGATGAAGGCGTGACGACGATGCGTGGATTTGTACTGAGCGCGGTCTGTGCGGCGGGCCTGCTGGCGGCGGCTCACGCCGCCTGGGCGGCAGATGCCGGGCAGGGTGAGGAGGTCTATGCGACCTGCGCCGCCTGCCACGGCGAGAAAGGAGCGGGGACGGAAACCGGCCCGGCGCTGGTTGGCGTGATCGGCCGCAAGGCCGCCGGGGTGGACGGCTTCCGCTACTCGGCCGCCCTGAAGCGGAGCCGCATCACCTGGGATGCGGCGTCGCTGAAGGAGTTCATCGCCGACCCGCAGGGCAAGGTGAAGGGCAACCGGATGCCGTTCGACGGGCTGAAGGACGCCACGAAGGCCGACGACCTGGTGGCCTATCTGGAGAGCCTGAAGTAACTGCTTGTCTTGCCGGAGCCGATGCCTTGGACCGGCGGGGGTTTCGATCCTCGCCGGTCCAAAGCATGGCTCCGCGGCTCCTGGTATCAGATGAAGAAGTAATCGACCCCTTCTTCCAGATCAACCGCATCCACCGTTACGGTCGTCGCACCGAAGTTGTAGTATCCGTTCGACTCGATTTCAAACTCGGTCTTGCCGCCGGCTTCCGTGACGGTGCTCTTGATCGATCCGCCCCAGCTGTCGTCGAAATAGATCCTGTCCCCGCCATAGGCGCCGGCGCCGTTGAAGCCGGTAATGATCGCATCGACAGGAGCGGTGGCGTCGAAGTAGATCCGGTCGCTGTCGCCGGTCCCGCTGACGACCTTGTCACTGCCGCCCGTGACGTAGAAATCGTCGTTGCCGCCGCCGCCGCGCATCGTGTCGCTGGCGCCGTAGCTGCGGAACACGTCGTTGTTCGCGGTTCCGGTGATGTCGATGCCTTTGCCGACGGAGTAGGTTCCGTTGAATTCCAGCTTGCCGGCTCCCGTGACGGTGAGTTTCTCGACTTCCTGGAAATGTCCGACGTCGATGGACTGGTACTTGTTGGGAGTGGGATTGTAGAAGTAGATGTCGCCGGCGTTGCGGCCACTCATGTTGATTTGGGTCAACGACGCTTTTTCAGCCGTGCCGGACGTATAGGTCGCCTTGTTGTAGATGTTCAGCGTATCGCTGCCGGCGTCGCCGTCGAGCACGCTGTCCGCGAGATAGTCACCAAGCTTGCTGATGTTGCCCGTCGTCGGATCGTAGTAGAGGCTGTCGTTGCCGTCCCCGCCATACAGGAAAGCACGGCCGGTCCCGCCCTTGATGATGTCGTTCCCGGCTTCGCCCTTGACGGTGTCCGTCCCGGCATCGCCATAGAGACTGTCGTCGTCGGCGCCTCCGTACAGGATGTCGTTGCCGGTGGAGCCGTACAGGGTGTCCTTACCGGACTCGCCGCGAAGAACGTCATCGCCGGTTTCCCCATACAGCTTGTCGTTCCCCGTTCCACCCCACAGGGTGTCGTTGCCGGCACGTCCATAAAGATTGTCGTTGCCGCCATAGCCGTAGATCGTGTCGGCGCCGGAGGTTCCGACCTTCGGTTCCGCCTTGTCGGTACCCTTGATGATAGCCATGGGATTTGCCCCGTTTTTGAGGAGGCTCATTTTCCCACAACTTTAGGCGTTGGAGATGCATGCAGTTGGTATAGACCTTGCGATAGTTTTGGATTGGTGCGGCGACGGAAACATCTTATACGAATGCAATGAATTTAATTTGCAGTCAAAAGGGGAGATGTTGCGAATGCCGAAGGGGCTGCTCATGTACTATTTTCCATAATCAATATTATAAGGCTTAACACCGCTACCGGGCACATTCCCAACCGAAAAACGGCTTGCCATGGCTCGGCACGCCGTTCTCCCCGGCTTTGCGGTCAAATGGCTTTGCTCAGCGTGCCGGCAATACCGTCAACAGCAGATCGGACGCTCGCACTCCTGAAGCGGAGGCAACGGTTTCAAGAGTATCCTCGGCGGATACGACCTTGTAGCCGCGCTCCTTGAGAACGGTCAGCAGAGCTTCCGGGGTGGTTTTCAGGATAGGCGCCATATCGGACAGGTGCGCCTGGGTCAGCAGCGGAATGGCTCTGAAGGCAGGATTGCCCCCGCCGCTGCCGGTCATGCCGGTCACCGCGAATGGCACTGCGGCGAGCAAGGATACGGCCAGCGGCACCAGCAGCGCTTTGCGCCTGGCATAGCCCAGGAGCGCGTTCCAGTTCTTCCAGACGTGAAAGGCGAAGGGTGCCAGCAGAACGATGCTGAGCCATTCGTGCATCGCGTGGAACGCGCCGGGAGCCCAGTGGAAGAACAGGGCGATGCCGGAGATCGTCGAGACGGCGAAAAATCCGGTCGTCAGAGGTGTCGCGAATCTATTGATGATCGTGTTCAAGTCGGCCTCCACCGAGCCGGCGCCTGGACCGGCTCAATTTAGTTAGAGTGCCGGAATTATAGCGCTCTCCGTCGCCGGTCCG
>NZ_JCACHA010000223.1:1732-3257 GCF_059503625.1 Skermanella sp. | reverse complement strand
CGGCAAGACGGCAAACGGCAAGAGCATGGTGTCGATGCTCCGGCTGGGCGTGGAGCGCGGCGGGGTCATCACCATCACCGCCGACGGTCCCGATGCGGCCAAGGCGCTCGAGTCTCTCCAGAGCGCTGTCGCAGAAGGACTAGGCGAGGAAGCGCCCGAATCCGGCACCGTCGCCGAGGTTTCCGCCTTGCCCGGCCGGACCGCTCCGGCCGCACCGGAGGCTGTCGAGGCACCGGATGAACCCGGACTGATCCGGGGCATCGCCGCGGCGCCGGGCATCGCCATAGCGCCAATTCACCAGTTGCGGAAAGAAGCCCAGGCCGCCGTCGAACAGCATGCGGTCGATCCTAAAGCGGAGCGCTCCGACCTGGACCATGCCATCGACCGGGCCGGCGCCGAGTTGGAGGAGCTTCACCGGACGATCAACCAGCGCGCCGGAGAAGCGGAGGCCCGCATCTTCCTGGCCCATCGTGAATTCCTGGAAGATCCCGACCTGATCGAAGCCGCCCGGTTCCGGATCGACCATAGCGAGGAAAGCGCCGCTTTCGCATGGCGCGCGGCGGTGGAGGAAAGGGCCGGCGAGTTGGCGGCCCTGAACGACCCCCTCCTGGCAGCGCGGGCGGACGACCTGCGCGATGTCGGGGCGCGGGTCATGCGCCTGCTGGTCCGCACCAACGAGGGAATGGGCCCCTTGCCCGACCACCAGATAATCCTGGCGGCCGAAGACCTCAGCCCGTCGGATACGGCGTCCCTCAACCCGGATCTGGTCAAGGGCATCTGCACGGCGCTCGGCGGCCCGAACTCCCACACCGCGATCCTTGCCCGCTCACTCGACATCCCGGCGGTGGTCGGATGCGGCCGGGGGGTGCTGGAACTGGCATCGGGCATGATGGCGGTGCTCGACGGCTCGGCCGGCACGGTCCTGCCCGATCCGAACCCCGAACGGCTGGAAGCGGCGCGGCAGGCCCAGGGCATCGCCGGCTCCCGCCGGGCAGCCGTGGTGGAGGCAGCCTACCGTCCCGCCATCACCGTCGATGGCCACAGGGTCGAGGTGGCGGCCAATATCGGCGCGGTTCCGGAAGCTGGCCGTACGGTGGAAGCCGGCGGCGAAGCGGTCGGCCTGTTGCGCACCGAGTTCCTGTTCCAGGACCGGACCGATCCTCCCGGCGAGGACGAGCAGTTCGAAGCCTACAAGTCCATGGCGGAAGCTCTCGGCGGGCTGCCGTTGATCGTCCGCACGCTGGATGCCGGCGGCGACAAACCCCTGCCCTACATCTCCATGGCACACGAGGACAACCCGTTCCTCGGCCAGCGCGGCATCCGGCTTTCCTTCGCGATGCCGGATCTGTTCCGCAGCCAGCTCAGGGCGATCCTGCGGGCGGCTTCGCACGGCGAGATCAAGATCATGTTCCCGATGATCACGTCGGTCCACGAGTTCCGCCGGGCACGTCGGCTGGTCGAGGAGATCCGCGTAGAACTGGATGCGCCGGAGATCGATGTCGGCATCATGGTCGAGGTGCCGTCC
>NZ_JCACHA010000223.1:0-1722 GCF_059503625.1 Skermanella sp. | reverse complement strand
CGACATGCTGGCGCGGGAGGTCGATTTCTTTTCGATCGGGACCAACGACCTGACGCAGTACACGCTGGCGATGGACCGGGGAAACCCTGCCCTGGCCAAGGACGCCGACGGGCTGCACCCTGCCGTGCTGCGCATGGTCGACCAGACCGTCCGGGCGGCCCACGGCGAGGGCAAATGGGTCGGGGTATGCGGCAACCTAGCCGCCGATCCCGCCGCCGCCGCCATCCTGATCGGCCTGGACGTCGATGAACTGAGCGTCGGCATACCCAACATTCCCGGACTGAAGGCGCAAATCCGCGACATGGCGTACGAGGACGCCAAGGATCTGGCGAGACGCGCGCTGATGTGCGAAGCCGCGGACGACGTCCGCGCCCTGACGGCGGAGGTTGCCTGATGCCGGTCCGCGTAGCCACGGTGACTCTCAATCCCGCCATCGACCAGACCATCTCGATACCAAACTTCGCGGTGGGACAAGTCAACCGGGTGGAATGGGAGCAGGCGGACCCCGGCGGCAAGGGCGTCAACGTCGCGGCCTTCCTGGCGGATTTCGGCAGCCCGGTCAGCGTCACCGGATTCCTGGGGGCCGGCAATACGGAGATCTTCAGGAGCTTCTTCGCGGCCAAGGGCATCGACGACCACTTCGTGACGGTGCCGGGCAGGACCCGGGCGAACGTCAAGATCCTGGACCAGCCGAACAAGCGGATCACCGACATCAACCTGCCGGGCCTTCCCTTCTCGCCGGAAAACCTCGCCAGTCTGCAAACCGTGATCGACCGGCTCGCGGCGGACCACGACTGGTTCGTTCTGTCGGGCAGCACGCCGGCCGGCACTCCCGACACCGTCTATGCCGATCTGGTCGCCGGCCTGCGCCGGCGCGGCAAACGGGTCGTCCTGGACGCCAGCGGTCCGGCATTCGCGAAGGGGGTCGCAGCGCTTCCCTACGCGATCAAGCCGAACCTGGAGGAGCTGGAGGAACTGACGGGCCGCACGCTGCCCGATGAAGCCGCCATCCTCGCAGCCGTTCAGGACTTGATCGACCAGGGGATCGGCTGCGTCGCCGTATCCATGGGGCCGGACGGCGCCATCTTCGCGGAAGGGACGGAGCGGATCGCGACCCGCCCGCCGGCAGTGGTCGTCCGCAGTACCGTGGGAGCGGGAGACGCGATGGTCGCCGGCTTCGTCCTGGGAAAGCTGCGCGGCCTGGATCTCGAAGGCTGCGCCCGGCTGGCGAGCACGTTTTCGCTCGGCGCCCTGGCCACGGTCGGCCCGCATCTGCCACCACCGGAGAGCGTGGAAAAATCGATGGACGAGATCGATGTCCGGGTCATCGCCCGCTGAGACCGTCCCTGTCCAAACGATCCCTGCCGAACCCATTCCTGCCGTCGTCCGGGAGTTGAAAGAACCATGAAGAAAGTCGTCGCAGTGACGGGGTCGATGACCTCCGCCGCACATACGGCCATGGCGGCCGAGGCGCTGGAAGCGACCGCCGACATGCTGGGCTATGATATCCGGGTAGAGCGGCGAGGACCGTCCGGCACATCCGACCTGCTGTCGGAGGGCGAGATCCGCAACGCCGACGTGGTGATCCTGGCGACCGATCATCCCGGCGACCAGGGCCGCTTCCGGGGCAAGACGATCCACCGCGCCACTCCGGGGGAAGCGATCCGCCACACGGCGAAGCTTCTGCGCGATGCGGTCGGCGACAAGGGCGTAGGACCGGTC
>NZ_JCACHA010000222.1:0-3259 GCF_059503625.1 Skermanella sp. | reverse complement strand
CACGGCCAGATACAGCAGGAACAGACCGCCGCCGACGCGCAGCGCCGTCTCGATCCACGGGTTCCGCGCCGCCAGCAGGGCGACGCCGAATACCGCGCCGAAACCCCAAACCGTCTCCCCGATGGCCATGCCCATCGCCACCTTCAGGGCGGCGGGGCGGCCCTTCTGCATGGCGGTGCCCAGCAGCACGGCGAAGTTCGGCCCTGGGCTGATCAATGCCAGCGCGAAGGCCGCCCAGAACGCGGCGAGCAAGGAAGCGGCGACCATGACGAAGAACTCCTGAAGGTAATCGGAAATGAGGGTAATCGGGAAAAGGAGCCGACAAGTGCTCCATATTCAGGCAGCCGTCAACTCCAGTGAAGCGGTATAGCCGCCAGGAACCATCGCCCGAAGGTCCGGTTGATCCCTGTCATCGAAAAGAGGACAGCGCCATGACGACTGAAAAAGACAAGGACCAGACCCGCCAGAACCCTTCCGGCGAGAACCAGGACCCCAACCGGAAGGCTCCGGCCGATCATCCCTCCGACCCGCCCACCAGCGGCGCTCCCGGTTCGACCGGAACGGACAACAGCCTCAACACGACATCGACCTGAGCGTTCTCAAGCCTGCCCGTCTTCATCTCCCACGGCGCCGCCGGCTCGTTGCAGGTTGTGTATCAGCCCGTTGATGAGCTGCACCAGCAGCGGGTCGGCCCGGTTGATCGTCTGGCGCAGCATGCTGGCTGGCATCTCCAGCAGTTGCGTTTCCCCGACGGCGCTGGCGCTTGCCATGCGCGGCCTCCGGTTCAGGATCGCCATTTCGCCGAACAGGCCACCCGTCTCCACCGTGCCGAGCACGTGTTTGTCCGCGTTGGTGCCGGTCCAGATGATGACCGAACCGCGCTCGACCAGATACAGGTGGTCGCCAGGATCGCCCTTGCGGAAGATCAGGTCGCCGGGGCGATAGTGCTTGTGCTGGAGGATGGCGGCCATGATGCAGGATTTCCGTGGGAGCCGGTCAGAAACGCTTTCCCCGAAATTGTGCAACAGGACTCCGCACCGGCGCAAGCCGTGCGACATCTAACCGCTTCGGCCGACGCAGCCTAACGGCTGGGGCTCACGCGCCGGTAGCTCAGCGCCTCCGCAATATGGTGCCGGCGTACTCCGCTGCTGTGCTCCAGGTCGGCCAGCGTACGGGCGACGCGGAGCACGCGGTGATATCCCCGCGCCGACAGCCGCATGCGCTCGGCAGCTTCCGTCAACAGCTTGCGGCCCTGCTGGTCAGGCGCCGCGATCCGTTCCAGCAGATCGCCGTCCGCTTCCGCGTTGGTCCTGGGTGCTTGGCCGTGTCCGGTATAGGCTTCCTTCAGCCGGGCCGTCTGGGTAGCCCGCGCGGCGGCGACTCGGGCCGCGACCTCGGCGCTGCCTTCCGCCGGCGGCGGCAGGCTCAAATCGGCGGCGCTGACCGGCGGTACGTCGACATGGCAGTCGATCCGGTCGAACATGGGGCCGCTGATCTTCGATTGATATTGAACGGCGCACTTGGGCGCCTGGGCGCAGGCACGCGATGGGTCGTCCAGGAAACCGCAGCGGCACGGGTTCATCGCGGCGACAAGCTGGAAGCGCGCCGGATACGTGACATGGACGTTCGCCCGCGCCACTGTCACGCGCCCTGTCTCCAGCGGCTGGCGCAGCGCTTCGAGCACCTGCCTTGGGAATTCAGGAAGTTCGTCGAGAAAAAGTACGCCGTTGTGCGCCAGGCTGATCTCGCCGGGTTTGGCTTTTGAGCTGCCCCCGACCAGCGCCGGCAGACTGGTTCCCTGGTGCGGCTCTCTGAACTGTCGATTGCGCAGCAGCCTGCCGCCTTGCAGAAGCCCGGCAACGCTGTGGATCATGGATACTTCCAGCGCTTCCGCCGGGTCCAGCGGCGGCAGGATTCCCGGCAGGCAGGAGGCCAGCATCGATTTGCCCGAGCCTGGAGGACCGACCATCAGAAGGTTGTGGTTCCCAGCCGCAGCGACCTCCAGAGCGCGCTTCGCCGTTTCCTGACCTTTGACGTCGCGCAGGTCGCGCATGCCGGGCGCCACCTCTTCCATATGAGGTTTCGGCTGGGCCAGCACCTGGGTCCCTTTGAAGTGGTTGATCAGGGCCAGCAGGGTCGGCGGGGCCAGCACTTCGAGATCGGCGGCCCAGGCCGCTTCGCTGCCGCAGGCCGCCGGGCAGATCAGGCCGCGCTTGTGGGACACGGCGCCGATGGCGGCCGGCAGTACCCCGGCGACGGCGGTCAGGCTGCCGTCGAGCGCCAGTTCGCCCAGGGCGGTGTAGCCGGCGATCTCTTCCCCTGGCAGGACGCCCATGGCGACGAGCAGGCCCAGGGCTATCGGCAGATCGTAATGGCTGCCTTCCTTCTGGACATCGGCGGGCGCCATGTTGACGGTGATGCGCTTGGCCGGCAGCGACAGTCCGAGGGCTTGGAAGGCCGAGCGGACGCGCTCCCGGCTTTCGCCGACCGCCTTGTCCGGCAACCCAACGACGTTGAACGCTACCGCGCCGCCCGAAAGCTGGACCTGCACGTCGATGTCCAGCACTTCGATGCCCTGGAAGGCCACCGTATTCACCCGCGCAACCAACGTGAGGCCTCCCGCTTCATGGCACACGCCCTTGTATGCTGAATACGATCGAACCGCCAGGGGCGGAGGCATATCCCAGATCGTCCGCACGTGGTCGGATTGCCGCAGGGAAGCGATGAAACGACCGATGCAGGTTATCTGTTTAAACAGGCCAGCATTGCCGCGACGACGATTGAATCCGCCTTGTCGGATTTTGCGCGCATGGTAATAGGCGGTTATGGGTGAAAATTTGTGGACGGGTTTGCCGGCGATGCGGAACTTGACTTCTGAAGGGCAGGCGAAGATCGCCGAAATCGCCCAGCGCCACGGCGTCAGCACCGATGGCGCCCTGACCATGCTGGATGCGCTGCAACGGGGTGGCGGCACCATGGCCCAGTTCAGCCATCCCGACTTCGGCGGCGCCGGCCAGTGGATGCGCGGCGGCATGACGATGGTCAGCGACCTGTTCAACAACGCGCTGAAGGCCAAGGTCGATGGCGTCTGCAACGACCTGTCCTACCTGCTCGGCGGCGACCTGAACTTGTTTCAGGAACCGGCACAGAGCACGGGCTCGTCCTTCGGCTCGTTCGGGAACTATGGTTCCTGGTGGCCTTCGGAATTCGGCCAGCCGAACTCCAGCGGCGGTCAGAACGACATCCGTTACGCCTATTT
>NZ_JCACHA010000221.1:0-3274 GCF_059503625.1 Skermanella sp. | reverse complement strand
AACTCGGCCGGTCATACTCTGCTCGCCACCGTACCCCCAATCGCTCGGCAGTCCCTCACGCTGATAGGAGACTGATGCCTGCATCGTCCCTTGCGCAATCCAGGCGGAGGCGATAAGTAATACTAACAGTTCCAAGGGTATTACCGAGGCGGCCATGGCCACGACGCTCACCACGAAGGGACAGGTCACCATTCCCAAGCCGATCCGCGACCGATTGGGAATCGGCCCCGGCAGCGCGGTCGAATTCGAGATCGGGCAGGACGGGCGCGTCATATTGAGCAGAGCAGACCGGACGGCGCCGCCGAAAAGCCGGTTCGAGCGCCTGCGAGGGCGGGCCACCATGGGCCTGACCACGGACCAGATCATGGCGTTGACGCGCGGCGAGGATTGACCGCCTGTGACCTTGATCGACACCAACGTGCTCCTCGATCTCGCCACGGACGATCCGGTATGGGCGGCATGGTCCGTCCGGCACCTGGATGCCGCTGCTGTCAAGGGGCCGTTGGTCATCAATGACGTCGTCTACGCCGAGTTGTCCGTCGGCTTCGAACGGATCGAGGAACTCGATGATCTGCTCAATGAAGCCGGAATCACGTTGGAGGAGATCCCGCGCGAGGCCCTTTTCCTGGCTGGAAAGGCATTCCGTCGCTACCGGGCGGCGGGAGGCTCCCGCATGGGCGTGCTCCCGGATTTTTTCATCGGCGCCCATGCCGCTGTTCTCGGTCTGCCGCTGCTGACGCGCGACGCCAAGCGCTACCGCACGTACTTCCCGTCCGTCGTTATGGTGACGCCCGAAGCACCGTGAGACTGGTCGGCAAAATGACTAAGGACTACAGAACAACCGCCCCATCCAGGCGCCAGACCAGCCTGCAACTCAAATCGTGCCGAAGGCCGTGCAGATCGCCGCCTCCATGGCGACCGACGCTTCGGTGGTCTCTTCGTGCCGCCGAAGAATCAGGGACGATGGCGGCAGCGAGGGAAAGCGGTCGCTTTCCCTCAGGACGCGCATTGAAGGTTCTAGGGTGCTTTCGGCCAGAACGCCCACGGCCAGTCCGGCGGAAATTGCAGCCTTCACTCCGGAAATGCTCTCGCTGGTATAAGCGATGCGGTACGGACGGCCGATCCGTTCAAGGGCCGCGATGGCCGAAGCTCGCCACCAGCAGTCGCGATCGAACAGCGCCAGCGGCACCGGTCTGGCCGGATCGAGCTTCAAATCCGGATGCGCCGCCCATATCGTCTGCTCGGTCAGGAGCAGCCTGCCGACGCGATCGTTGGGATCGGCCGCATGAACGGCAAGGTCGAGTTCTCCGCGCTCGACCGCATCGGGAAACCGTCCGCTGAACCCGCAACGGACGACGACTTGCACCCCAGGGTGGCGAGCCGCAAAGGTGGCTAGAACCTTTTCGAGTACGCTTGTCCCATAATCCTCCGGAATGCCGACCCGGACGCTGCCGAGAAGAGGCTTGGCGAAAAGGTCACCGATTCGATCAATCTCACCGAGCGCCCGTCTCGCCGCCGGTAGCAGGGCCTCACCGGCCTCCGTCAGCGTCATACCTCGCGCTTCCCGATGAAACAGCTTGGCGGAAAGCACATCCTCGAGTTTGTGAATCTGCACGCTGATGGCTGACTGCGTTCGCCCGAGCCTGTCGGCAGCCCGAGTTATGTTGCGAGCTTCAGCCACGATCAGAAAAGTCTGGAGCAGATCGCTGTCGATCCGTGAGCGTTCGGTTTGCTTCATGACAGCGATCATAACTATTCGTTTGTGAGAACGCTAGTACGAGCCGATCCTAAGGTCCTGAACAGTCACAGGGAGGGTCCCATGGACGCCGGCGTCACATACGACTCACTGGCCGCAACGGCTAAGAGAATGGCGCACTTTCTGGAGGAAGTGACGAGGAGAAGGCGGAAGAGCAGCGTCAACGATGAACTGAGCAGGCTCCACGACCATCTGCTGGACGATATCGGCCTGACGCGTCAGCAGGTGGAAGAACTGGAGCGGGAGCAGGGGGCTAGGCCCTATCCACCTGTATGAATTCTTCGCACTTCCTCGTTGACCGAAAGACAACATTGGATCAATCCTTGAGGCATGGAGCGTCTTCTACCCCTCAACCCGCTGCGCGCTTTCGAGGCGGCAGGCCGGCTCAGGAGCATCCGCAAGGCCGCGGAAGAACTTTCTGTCACGCCGGGGGCCGTGAGCCGGCAGGTGCAGAGTTTGGAAAGGTGGCTTGGCACGCCACTTTTCCGCCGCGAGCCGCGCGAGATGGTGTTGGTGCACGGAGGCGGGGTCGGGCGTGTTGGCGGAACGGGGGCCGTCGTGTAGAACGGCGATCCTGCCCGTAGCCTGATGGTCTGATCGTCCCGCATGCCGAACAAACACAATGACGCCCGGCGCCATCATATTCCGAAGATGAAGTTCAGGGTGACGAACTGGTCGGCCTATGAAGCCGGACTCCGGCGGCGGGGCAGCCTGACGCTGTAGGTCAGCGACGAGGAGCTCGCGGCCTGGAGGGCGCCGCCGCGTACGACGCCAGGCGGTCAGGCGCGCTACTCAGAGACAGCGATCGAAACAGTCCTGATGGCATTGTCACGTTAACTTGGATCGGACGTGAGAAGACGTCGAAAGGCCGTAAGTCAGCCTTTCATGCGGCCCTTCGGACGCACGTCTCCTGCTTCCAGACCTCGAACGCGTTGGTGCGGTAGGCGCGGTACTCGGCGGCGGTCATGAGATGCCGGTGGGGATGGCTGTGCTGGTGAATGGGGCCGTGGGCGGACAGGAACTGCTGGGCCTGGCGGGGCGACTTGAACCGCTTCATGCGCCGTTCGCGCTGGCGGGTCGGCTGATGCGAATTCTCCGCCCGGTTGTTCAGGTAGCGGCTTTGGCGATGTTCGACGTGCGGGATGATCTGGCGCTTGGCAGCTCCATAACTTCCGAGCTTGTCGGTCACCACGACCCCCGGCACATACCGCAGGCCCTTCAGCAGCGTCTTGAAGAAGCGTTTGGCTGCCTTGGTGTTGCGCCGGCTCTGCACCAGGACATCGAGCACCACGCCGTCCTGGTCGACCGCGCGCCAGAGGTACTGCTGGACGCCGTTGATCGGGATGAACACCTCATCCAAATGCCAGCGGTCGCCGGGTCTCGGCCGGCGTCGCCGCAGCCGGTTGGCGAAGGTCTGGGCGAACTTCCGGCACCAGCGCCGGATCGTCTCGTAGGTAACCTCAATGCCGCGTTCGGCCAGCATCAGTTCGACGTCCCGGAAGCTCAGGCAGAACGTGT
>NZ_JCACHA010000220.1:0-3277 GCF_059503625.1 Skermanella sp. | reverse complement strand
CATCGTCTTCCTCGGCGGCATCATCGCCGACGACGTGACCGTGGGCATGTACGGTCAGGTTCAGCAGATCTGCAAGAAGCTGGATGCCGTTCTGGCCATGGCCGGCACGGACAAGACCAAGCTGCTTTCGGCCCAGCTCTTCGTCACCAAGATGGCGGCCAAGGAAGAGATGAACGCCGCATGGCTCGAGTGGCTGGACGGCAACGATTATCCGGCCCGCGCCACCATTGGCGTCGCCGACCTCGGCGATCCGGCTATCCTGATCGAGGTGGTGGTGACCGCGGCGGCCTGACGCCGGTTTCGCCTCCCGGATTGACGCCTCACCGGCGATCAGTCCGGGATCGGCGGCGCCATGGCGCAGGCCTCCCTCAGTTTTTGCAGGTCCGAGATCGTCACGGTACCGCCTAAGGTGCGGACACCGGACGGCCGCAGATTGGCGAAGGCGCGGGACAGGTTCTCGGGCGTCGTCCCAAGCCGGGTCGCGAGGAGCGCCTTTTCGACCGGCAGCGTCACGGTGACCGGTCCTTCGGGCTTGGCGGTCACCTGCGCCGCCAGCATGAGCAAGTAGCAGCCAAGGCGCTCGGTCGCGGAGTGGAGCTTTAGGTCCTTGATCTGCCGGACCAGCATCCTGTAGTGCCGGGAAAGCGAGGCGAGCATGCCTGCGGCCAGCTTGGCATTGGTCGAGACATGCTCGCGAAGCGCCTTCGCCGGGATCAGGAGCACGCGTGAGGGAGAGAGCGCCCTGGCCGCCATCAGGTAGGGCGCATCCGTCAGGACGGCGGCCAGTATGAAGGCTTCTCCGGGTTCCATGAACTCGACCACGACCTCCTTCTCATCCATGCCGCGCGCGGTCAGGCCGACCCGCCCGTCGATCAGCATATGAAGGAATTCAGGCCTGTCACCCTGACCGAACAGGACGGTATCGGCCGGCAGGTCGTGGACGACCGCAGCCTCCAGCAGCATATCCAGATCGTCGGCCGGCAGCGACTCGAAGACCGGGTGGCCGGCAATCCAGCTGCGATCCGAAACTTCCATCCCCCGGCCTCTTTCATGAAGTACAGCAGCGTTCAACTCATTGAATTCAGTTGCCGTTTATCAAAAAACAATTCCTAAATACCAGCATAAGCTTAACTGCGCGGTTCATTTTTTGAGCTCGAACCAGGCGGTCCTGCATTCCACTGGGGCCGCCAAGATGCCGAAGTTTCCATTCCACCGAGCAATGAAACCTTCGGCAGCCCGACTTTTTTCGTGAAGCACCGCGTCAGAGGCGGAAGGTCACCGTCATTCCGTCATCGCTTTGTATGCATTGGCGCGTGACCGGACGGTGGAAGGACTTCCACAAAATCAGAACTACTGTCGAGTAGCCATCGTAAGGAGGAACGCCAAAAGATGAAGATCACCGCAGTCGAACCGTTCATTGTCCACCTGCCGCTGACGGCAAGTTCGATTTCCGACTCTACCCACAGCATCACTCACTGGGGCGTCGTCGGGACGCGCATCGTGACCAGCGACGGACTGACGGGGTACGGGTTCACCGGGACCCATGCGCACCTGCCTTCGGACCGCCTGATCACGTCCTGCATCAGCACCTGCTACGCACCCTTGCTGATCGGGGAGGATGCGAACGACAGGACGCGGCTGTGGAACAAGCTGGCTCGCAGTCCGGCGCTTCAGTGGGTCGGCCGCTCGGGCATTACGCAACTGGCGCTGGCCGCCGTCGATATCGCCCTATGGGACATCGCCGCCAAGGCGGCCGGCGCGCCGCTCTGGAGCTATCTGGGTGGAGCCAGGACGGACAAGCTGGAAGCCTACAACACCGATATCGGCTGGCTGTCCTTCGATCTCGACACCATGCTCGACCTTACGCGGCGGGCCACTGAAGAGGACGGCTTCACCCGGATCAAGATCAAGGTCGGCCACGAAAATCCGGCTACCGACATCAAGCGGCTGGAGGCGGTTCGGCAGCGGATCGGGTCGGATATCCGCATCGCCGTGGACGGAAACGGCAAATGGGACCTTCCGACCTGCCGGCGGTTCTGCGCCGCGGCGAGGGATCTCGACCTCTTCTGGTTCGAGGAACCGACCTGGTACGACGACGTTTCCAGTCATGCCCAACTGGCGAGGTCGACCGAGATTCCCATAGCCCTGGGCGAACAGCTCTACACGGTGGACGCCTTCCGCAGCTTCATCGACGCGGAGGCCGTGGCCTATGTCCAGCCCGACGTGACCCGGCTGGGCGGCATTACCGAGTACATCCAGGTCGCCGACCTCGCCCTGGCCAACCGGCTGCCCGTAGCCCCCCATGCGGGCGAGATGAGCCAGGTCCATGTTCATCTGAGCTACTGGCACCCGGCCTCGGGCATTCTGGAATACATCCCCTGGATCAAGGACCACTTCGAAGAACCGATTTATGTCGAAGGGGGCATCTACCGCCTGCCCCAGCATCCCGGCGCCGGCACCACGCTGCTGGCCGATAGTCTTCAAACCTTCGGGAAGAGCCTGGCCTGAAGAAACCGGCGTAGGACTGCAAAGCGGCGCTGCCGGCGCCTGGACGCCGCCTCAATGACTGGCCGGCCAGTGCTCCAGCGCCGCGTCCTCGATCGTCTTTTCGCCGGATGAGGGGTGTGCGTTCAGGACGGCGTTCAGCAGGACCGCGCAGAGCGCGCCCAGCGTTATGCCGCTGTGGGTCAGGGGCGCCGTCCAATGCGGGAACTGGTCGAAGAAAGTGGGCGCCACCAGCGGGATCATGCTGACGCCCAGGCTGATCGCGACGATCAGCAGGTTGTTGCGGTTCTCGAAATTCACCTTGCCGAGGATCTTGATACCGGTCGCGGCGACCATGCCGAACATGGCGATGCCGGCTCCGCCGAGAACGGCTACCGGGATCGACGCCACGACCGTCGCCAGCTTGGGCAGCAGCCCCAGCGCCAGCAGGATGACGCCGGCCACTGCGACCACCCACCGGCTGCGCACGCCGGTCATCCCGACCAGACCGACGTTCTGGGAGATCGATGTGTGCGGGAAGGTGTTGAAGATGCCGCCGATCAGCGTGCCGATGCCATCGGTGCGGAGGCCCCGCGTCAGATCCGTCTCGCCGACCGGGCGGTCGGTCAGTTCGCCGAGCGCCAGGAACATGCCGGTGGATTCGACCATCACGACCAGCATGACGAGGCAGAGCGAGAGGATCGGTCCGATCTCGAACACGGGAGGGCCGAAGGCGAAGGGATAGACTACCGCGAACCAAGGAGCGTCGGACAATCCCGTGATGTTGACCATC
>NZ_JCACHA010000219.1:0-3278 GCF_059503625.1 Skermanella sp. | reverse complement strand
CTCATGCTGCGAAGGCTATGCCGAAGAACAATATGATCCCGGACGGACACTAAAGCGGAGCAAGTCCAGAGAGCTCTTCTGCTCGCTATCCTTGCAGGCATCATCGACTCAATCGCCCAGCCAGACCGTCACCCAGCTACAGCACCAGCAACTGAACAAGTTATTCAAGGCCGACTATTTACCCTAAGAAAATTTTAGTATTGACAAAATTGCGAGATTGGCAGAGGTCTGTTAAGCCCTTTGTGTGCCCACTTAGAAAGAGCTCTAAAGGCGATCGCTCTTGGGTTGGCACGTTTTTGCACGGACAGTAAGTGTACACAAAAGAGCATTCTGCGCCTTAGGAGCTGTACGCAAATAGATCTTTTACTGCGGCTGGGTTTGCGCGACGAGCGGGCGTGAGATGATGGAAATCATTGCGATTAAGATGTGCGCGGCGAAGAGGCCGTGCACACGATCGTACACGATGTTAAGCCGGCGGTAGCGGCTGAGTCAAGCGAACAGCTGTTCGACGACCCACCTGATCCCGCTCGGCAGGAAGCGCCCGTCCCGCGTGCCGCGGGGCGAGACCGAGACGTGGATGTCGTGCCCGAGCGCCGCCGCGGCGAAGGGCGCGCCCTGAAGCCGCTGTCGCCCAGCAGATCCCCGTGGAAGCCGAGCGCGGCGAGCCGCGGCAGCGTCGGCAGGATGCCCGCGCGGTCGTCCGTGTTGGCAGGATGCAGCTCGAGGTCGAGCAGCGATCCATGCTTGTTGCAAACAACGCAGAGCTTGATGCCCTTGACCAGTTTGCCGCCATCGATGCTGCGTACCCAGGTGGTTGGGGCTAACCGCAGGGAGCGGCTGTCGGCCACCACCGACGAGGGCAGCACCTCGTCGCCGCAGGCCAGCCGCCAATCGAGCGCGAGACGTTAGCCCAGCCGTCGCCACAGGCTCAAGCGGGTCCAGCGCGCGAAGCTGCTGTGCAGGGTGGTGAAGGGAACCCCTGAGAGCCAACCGGCGATGCGCCACCGCAGGCCGCGGAGCGTCAGGGTCCAGATCAGCCCAATCAGCCGCCGTCGCAGCGTGAGGTCCGGCTTGCGGCTGCGGCGGTGCACACCGATCCGCTCGCGGTCCATAGCCTACAACTCAGCCTCGACCGCGAAGACAAACACTTCGATGTCGGCCAGAGCGTTCCAGCCGTCGCCACGACTGGGTCGGGGAACACGGCAAGCCGAAGGCGGAGGTAGGTCGACACGGCTGCGTAAACTGGTGCAAGACATCGGCGCAACATGGTGAGGCTCACCCAGCGCACTGCCCTACGTATCGAAGCCGACCCGAAAGACCCGGCTTATTTCGCGTTCAGACTCTTACTAGACGTAATCGACGGCAGGTGTCAAACTCTGGAAAGTTTGTCGACAAATGCTTTTTTTATTTTGCTGGCTCGTAAACTTAGGCACAAATAGGTGGCGGTAGAGACGATGAACACTGTTTGCCCTAAATGCCAGACTTTTTACGATGTCCCCGATTCGCTAGCAATCGTTGGAAGAAAGTTGCGCTGCTTCAAATGCAACCAAGAGTGGTTATTAGCCGGCCGCCTTCCACCTCCGACGATTGGGCCGCGGAAGAACACAAATGTCGCGTCCCCTGGCTTATCGGTATGCCACCCGCCATCAAAAGATTCAGCGTTAAGCTTGCTGCAATCGACCGAACTTGCCGCAGTGAAGTCAGCTGCACAGGTCACGTCACTCATGTTCTTTAGAAAGCCTTGGGCGCTCGTGTCGGCATTTATTTTGGTGTCCGTAAGTAGCTTTGTCGTTGTATCTCCACCAAAAGTTGATTTTGACTTACTGGCATCGCTAGGTATATTTGATCGGAACGCTGCGTCTTTAGATAGTCTCAGTAAAAATCAGTTACGGTGGAGGCCAGACCCAGCCTCCAATCACACGATGGATGTGTCGGCTGCTACACCTTCAGACGCTCAGCTTGCAGCTATCGAACCACGGAGGTCCTTTGACGGAGTGCCGTTGCATCCACCGCACCAAGATGCCCCAATGGCCTTACCGGAAGATTTGCCAGCGCGACGGACCATAGCGCCGTCACCTCTCATTTCCGAGAGTTTGAGGTCGTCATATGCGGAGCCAACAAACACTACGCCGGCTTCAATATTGGAGACCGAACGGCGAAATTTAAATGCAATGATAGAACATTTTCCTACTTTACCCGAATCCCTATCTTTATCATTGCCGCCTGCTTTATTGCAGGCTTCTAGCACCGAAACATCAGGCGAAACAAACCATGTGGCGGCTGCAGCGCCACCTGCTGCGGATACGACAGGTTCCGATTTCTTTGGTGAAGCGGCAGCCAGAACAGGATCAGGCACTATTTCCACAACCGCAGACGTCTCAAATCCTACAATTGCGACGTTTGTTGATGAACCAGCAGAGACTTCTCAGGTGCCGTCACCACTTGCTGTGGCACCAATATCGCAGGATCCCCTAGATCCCATCCTTGCGCCACAGTCGACCGCCTGGATCGAGATTTTAGGTAATTTTTCATTATCTGCCCCGGGGGTTAGTTTACCTGGTGGTGCTAGTTTCGCAACTCCAAGGCAGGAGACGCAAACCATAGAAGCATCCAGACGACCTGAAATACTAGCGACCCTATTACGGCGTGGCCAAACGATGTTTGCACTTCGCGACATTTCGAGCGCTCGGTTGTTGTTCCGTCGTGCAGCAGACAGCGGCAGTATAGTTGCCATTACTGCTTTGGGCAAAACCTACGATCCAAGCGTTCTCTCTAGCATCGGCGCCGGCAATCTACAAGCTGATCGTAGTATAGCAGCCGAATTATACGGCAAAGCAATTCAACTTGGCGAGTATGAGGCAAAGCAATTGCTTGCTGACCTACAACAAGATGGTAGATAATCATGCGCATTTAGGCCTGCCAACAATGCTTTTTAATCCGCACAAACTAGAGCGCGTTGTGAAGCCCAGGCATAAACTTTGAGTTTGTAGAGTTTTGCTTGCTGGCTCGCTGGCAAGAAATCTTGCTTCTTAGAGCGTTTTCCCATCAGTCTGCATCGTAGCCGGCGGGGGCGAAGTAGCTGGCGCACTCGGTTGGCGTGAGGTATCGATGATGCGGCCGATGGCAGCCCATAGACCGTCGAGGCTGCGCTCAGCTGCCGAGCGGAGCGCGGCCTTTAGCTTGGCGAAAGCCTGCTCAATCGGGTTGAAGTCGGGGCTGCAGGGCTGGCAGATGGCGCCGCAGCAGCTGTTCACCTGGCGGCGCGAGGCGCGGGTGGC
>NZ_JCACHA010000218.1:0-3295 GCF_059503625.1 Skermanella sp. | reverse complement strand
GGCCACGTTCAACACCAGCCGCTTCCCCACGGTGGCGCCCTGGATGGGCTTCACGCTTGACTGGTTCACGGTGCTGTGGAACGACCGGGCCATGTGGACAGCTCTGTGGACAAGTTTTCTGATCGGAGTCGGCGTGATCGTCCTGGCCGTCCCGATCGGATTGTCGGCGGCGCTGCTGCTGTACCGCCTGCACAGCAAGGCGCGGACGGTGCTCTATGCCGTGATGGTCTCGCCGCTGCTGACTCCGGGCGTCATCATCGGCATCTCGACGCTGGTGTTCTGGGACCGCTGGCTGGACGTCAAGGGCGGCATCTTCCTGACGGTGATCGCCCAATCCAGCTTCATTGCGGCCTATGCGATGCTCCTGTTCATGGCTCGCCTGCAACGCTTCGACCTGACGCTGGAGGAAGCCGCACTCGACCTCGGCGCCAGCCACCTGCAAGTGTTCCGCCGAATCACCCTGCCCTACCTGATGCCGGCCATCCTGTCCGCCGCCTTCATCGCCTTCCTGCAAAGCTTCGAGAACTACAACACGACGATCTTCGTGCGCGGACTGGACACCACCCTGACCGTCTATATCGCGTCCAAGGTCCGCACCGGCCTGACCCCCGCCGTCAATGCCCTGTCGGTCATCATGATCGGCCTGACGATTCTGGGCGCCTTCGTCTACGAACTCGCCCGCCGCCGGGAACTCGCCCGCCAGGAATCGGCGAAGCGACGCGCGGTCCAGGCCGACATGGCGCTTGCCGGAGCGGCCCTTTAACGATCCGGAGCGGCTGGCGCGTCCCTACAGGCGCGCCAGCCGCTCCGTCAGCAACTCATAGAACCCGTCCGAGTCGATCTGGTTGATCACCAGGGCGTTGGCCGGCTTGCCCGTGACGCCCCACCAGTCCACCACCGTCATGCCGAGCGTGCGTTCCGACGCAGTCTCGACCTCGACCGCGACGCGCTTGCCCTTGAACAGGTCGGGCCGCAGCAGCCACGCGATGACGCAGGGATCGTGCAGCGGCCCGCCGTCCGTCCCGTACTTCGCCTCGTCGAACCGTTCGGAGAAGTCGAGCATGGCCGCCACCGCCAATCCGGCCGGAGAACCCAGCGCCCGGAACCGCTCGACCCGGACGCGTGTGCTCATCGCCTTGTGGGTGACGTCCAGCGGCATCATCGTGATTGGAGCGCCGCAGCTGAAGACGTTGTGCGCAGCATGCGGATCGACGTAGATGTTGAATTCCGCCGCCGGGGTGATGTTGCCGCCTTCCGCCCAGCCGCCGCCCATCAGAACGACTTCCCGGATCTTCGGCACGATGCCCGGCTCCTTGACCAGCGCCATGCCAAGGTTGGTCAGCGGCCCCAGCATGCACAGCGTGATCGACCCGTCTTCCGCCGCCATCAGCGTATCTACCAGGAAATCGACCGCATGGCCCTGTCTCAGCGCCATTACCGGTTCCGGCAGGTCCGGACCATCCAGCCCGGTCTTGCCGTGGACGTGTTCCGCAGTGATCAGCCGGGTCCGCACCATCGGCCGCGCACAGCCGGCATAGACGGGGATTTCCGGCCTGCCCGCCAGTTCGCAGATCCGGCGCGCGTTCTTTTCCGTCAGATTGAGCGGTACGTTGCCGGCCACGGCGGTCACGCCGAGTATCTCGAATTCCTCGGGCGACGCGAGCGCCAGAAGCATGGCGACCGCGTCGTCCTGACCGGGATCGGTGTCGATGATGATCCGCCGTGGCGTCATGGGGAAACCTGTCCGTCTGTAGGGTCTATCTGTCTGTTCAGGTTAGACCGAAACAGATAATCCCCTTCACGCCCCGGCGAAAGACTCCATCAGCTTATCAGTTCGAGGAAATGGCCTGAGTCGACATCCGGCGCAGCATCTCGACATGGCGCTGGATAACGGGGGCGTAGCGTTGCGCGAACTGCCTCAGCTCGACGTCCTGTCCCCGGTTGGACTGGATCTGGAACAGCCCCAGCGTCGCTTCATGGTCGGCAAGCTGCTGCGGAACGTATTGCCGGTCGAACTCGGACCCGGACAGCTGCTCGAGCATGTCGCCGATTTCCTGACGCCCCGGATCGGGCGAGCTGGGCGGCGTGACACCCTTGTTCGACGCCAGCGCTATAAGGTCCTTGTTCATCTGGGTATGTTCGGTGACCATCATGCCGCCGAACTCCTTGACCTGCTGCCTGGATGCCTGCGTCTGTGCCAGTTGGCCCAGTTCGACCTCGGCAAGGCTGCTGTAGGCGGCCTGGGAAATGAAGCTGCGGTCGGCGGCGCTGAGCGACGACGACTCTTTCGAAAGATTGGCCATGCCGAACGGGCTGGAGCAGCCAGCCAGGACAACGAGAGCAAAACCGGCAGTAGCGAGGCGCACCTTGCGCATTATCGTTCCTCCAAAGTTCATTATCGCACGCATGCATGGCCCCTAACCGGCGGCGAAAGATTTGATCTCGCAGCTACGATGGGATTATGCCCTGAGCGGTTCAGGACATTCGACGGCATGGTTCCGTCCTGCTATGCGTTCGCTTGCGCCCGACAGCCCGACTCGGGTATCTCATCCCCCGGATCGCCTTACCCGAGACCGCCATCTTGACCACCGGCATCGCCCTTCCCGCACCTCCCCATCTCGAGGGGCTTCCATCCCCCGGCGCGCGGTCGTCGGGCCAGCCCGGAATCGCCTTCTTCGATTTCGACGGAACGCTGGTGCGCGGCGACAGCCTTCTGCCGTTCCTGTCGCTGATCGTGGGAAAGAAGCGGGCCCGGCTGTCGCTGATGCGGGCTGTTCACGGCGCCATTCAGCTCCACGCGACGAAGCGCCAGTTGGGCAGCGACATCCGCACATCGACCAAGGCGATCCTGCTGCGCCTGACCCTTACCGACGTTCCGGTCGCGGAAGCCCGCGCCGCCGCCGAGCGCCTTTCGGGCTGGGTGCGCTGGAACGGTCCGATCCTGGACGCGCTGAAGTCCCATCAGGACGCCGGACGCCGCGTCGTGGTCGCGACCGGCGCGCTCGACCTCTACATGCCCGAACTACTCAAGGACCTCGGCATCGACGACCTTCTTGCAACCGGGCTGGAGGAAGTCGACGGCGTCCTGACCGGCCACATGAAGGGCGGCAACTGCGTCCGCGCCATGAAGGCCCAGCGCGTCTCCGCCTACCTGCACCACCACGGCCCGTTCGGGGAGACCTGGGGCTACGGCAACCGTCCCAGCGACGTGCCGATGCTCGACCTGCTGCATAACAAAGTGATCGTGTAGGGTGTCCGCGGCCCGGATGAGACGAATACGTAAGTATTCGTCATG
>NZ_JCACHA010000217.1:0-3303 GCF_059503625.1 Skermanella sp. | reverse complement strand
CGTTTCGACCGGGGAAGAGGACCATGTGAAAGGGGCGGTCGAGGCGAGCGGCGGCATTCATTTCTGGCGGCTCGCGATCAAGCCGGGGCGTCCGGTGGCGCTGGGACAGGTGCGTTCGGTACCCTTCGTCGGATTGCCGGGCAATCCGGTCGCAGCCATGATCACGTTCTTCTGCCTTGCCCGGCCGCTGATCCAGCTCCTGGGCGGCGAAACGGTGACCGGACCGACCCTATTCCGGGTCCGCGCCGATTTCGACTACAAGAAGAAGGAAGGCCGGCGCGAGTTCGTCCGCGTCTGTTTAGGTCGGGACCCCGGCGGCGCCCTTGTCGCGACGAAGTTCCCACGCGACGGCGCAGGCATCCTGTCGTCCATGGTCGAATCCGACGGACTGGTCGTCCTGTCCGAAGAGATCACGCGCCTGGAACGCGGCTCCATGGTCGAGTACATGCCGTTTACGGAGGTCCTCTAATATCAGGGGCCGAAGAATTTGACCGGCGGTCGGCAAGTGTTGGGCCACGGCCCAACAAACGCTGTCCTAACAGGTCAATGTCTTCGACCCCTGGGACGACACACCGGGCCAGCGCTCAAGCCACCGACGACAGCACCCGCGTCGCCGGGACGCTGACGCGGACGCGGGTGCCGCGTCCCAGGTCGCTTTCGATCGACAGGCTGCCGCCATGCAGTTCCACCAGCGTCCGCACGATCGACAGGCCAAGCCCCGTTCCATCTTCGCCGGCGCTGTGGGAATTGCTGGCCTGGGCGAAGGGCTCCTGGACCAGTGACAGTTCGGCTTCCGGAATGCCGATGCCGGTATCGCTGACGACGAGTTCCAGTTCGTTCGACGGACCGATGCCGGCCGTCAACTCGATCAGCCCGCCGGCGGGGGTGTATTTGACCGCATTGGTCAGCAGGTTGATCAGCACCTGCTTCAGCGCCCGCTCGTCGCCGTGGATCTTGAGGGTGCGTTCGACCCGCGTGCTCAGGACGATCCGCTTGCGGGCCGGACGGTCGCCGAGAAGTTGGATCGAAGCACGGACGAGGGCGTCCAGATCGACCATCCCCTCGGTCAGCGTGTAGCGGCCCGACTCGACCTTGGCAAGATCGAGGATATCGTCGATGAGGTCCAGCAGGTAATGCCCGCTGGCTTCGATATCCTTGCAGTACTCGTGGTATTTGGGAGAGCCCAGCGGACCGAACAGTTCCCCCCGCATGACATCGGCGAAGCCGATCACCGCCGTCAGGGGCGTCCGCAGCTCATGGCTCATCAGCGACAGGAAATCGGACTTGGCCCGGCTGCTCGCCTCCGCCGCATTGCGGGCGGCGACCGCGTCCGACCGGGCATGCTCCAGCTCGTCCCGGGCTTCGGCCAGTTCCCGTTCCCGGGCGACGCGGGCAGTGACATCGACGCCGATGCCCCAGCCGCCGGGATAGTCGGCGATCGGGAAGTCCTTGGCGATGCAGGATACCGCGATCGTCCTGACGGTGCCGTCCTTGCAGGTGATCTGGCGTTCCCAGTCGCGGCACCGGAGCGCCGCCCTGCCGATCTCGGCGGCGCTGGCCCGGCGGTAATCCGGATCCGGCAGCAGGAGTTCCATGATGCGCGGGTTGCCGATCGCTTCCGACGCGCTGTACCCCGTGATGCGTTCCGCCTCCCGGTTCCAGAGGGCGACCTGATTGTCCCTGTCGAATGCGGCGACAAGAACCGGCATGTTCTCAAGCATGACCAGCAGCCGCCGCTGATCCTGTCTCAGCACCGCTTCCGACTGGGCCGCCTCCCCGACACGGCGGACGAGGCGGTGGAGCAGAAAGGCGGTGACCAGGATGAAGACAAGTCCCTTGAGCGTGTGGACCGACGACAGGAACGATGCGTCGCCGAGCGCCCACTGCAGGACACCGTCGGACATCAGTATCCAGAAAGCCGCCAAAGCCGCATAGATCACGGCGACGGGCGTGGCGCGGTAATGGGGCCGTCCAGTGGACAGCCCTCCGCCGCCGCGGTCGTCCCGCATCCTGGAGTTTGCAAGCGCGCGGTTTATTACAGACACCATACGTTGAACGGAAACATCGGACCTAAGTTATAATCCGACACGGCCTTTAGTCTAGAATATCTCCAGGAAGGAATAAACCGCCACCGCGCGCGCCAACTTGTGATGCATGGCGGCAGATACGAAAAAACCCAGGCCGCGAGGCCTGGGTTTCGTCCGTATCCGGTCGCTGAAGCCGGAAGAGCTTATTCGCGCTGGCCGAAGAGTTGAAGCAGCATCGTGAACAGGTTGATGAAGTTCAGATACAGCGACAGAGCGCCCATCAGGGCCATCTTGCCGAGCGACTCGGAGCCGTAACCCTCGCTGTATTCTTCCTTGATGCGCTGGGTGTCATAGGCGGTCAGGCCCGTGAAGATCAGCACGCCGATCACCGAGACGGCGAACTGAAGCGCGGAAGAAGCCAGGAAGATGTTGACCACACTCGCGACGATGATGCCGATCAGGCCCATCAGCAGGAACGAGCCCATGCCCGACAGGTCGCGCTTGGTCGTATATCCCCACAGGCTCATGGCGCCGAACGTAGCACCCGTGATGAAGAACACGCGGGCGATGCTTGCGCCGGTATAGACCAGGAAGATGGACGACAGCGACAGGCCCATGACGGCTGCGAAGGCCCAGAAGGTCGTCTGGGCCGCCGACATCGACATGGAGTGGATTTTGGCCGACAGGAAGAACACGAAGCCCAGCGGGGCCAGCATCACCACCCACTTCAGCGGGGAGCCGTACATCACCTGTGCGAAGGCCGGGTTGGACATGGCCAGCATGGCGGTAACGAAAGCCACCACGCCGGTCAGGCCCAGACCGATCGACATGTAATTGTACACGCTCAGCATATGCTGGCGCAGGCCTTCGTCGTACTGGGCCTGATCGACCGCGCGGCCGGGGGTCGCGTACCGATTGAACAGTCCGTTTGCCATGTGATCCTCGATCCGAAAGGCAGTTTTAACCTGACACAGGATATTGGGGAGATCGCCGAGCAATTCAATGGAAATCGGATGCCGAGACCATCCGGTTCTTCATCCGTAACCCTTTGACGCCCAAGGTTTATATCCCGGTGCGCAGGTGTACGAACGAGTTTCCGTTTTAATCCCGAAAAATTTTCGGCACCATTCCCGTGAAGACGCTCATGCCGTAGGTCGGTCTAGAGCGAAGCGGCAGCCGACATGGACGCGCCTGCTTGTCGGCTGCCGCTTCGCTCTAGACCCAATACCGTTCAATAGCATTTGCCTCAACCCGTGTTCCAGGGTGACGCTCGTCG
>NZ_JCACHA010000216.1:0-3304 GCF_059503625.1 Skermanella sp. | reverse complement strand
CTCACCTACTCTTTCCAGGACTTACAAAGAATATGAAGAGAAGTTGTTTGCTAAAAAGCTCAATGCCGATCCGGCTGGCGCCATGCCTGCACCAGCCAAGGCAGTGTTTCCCGCGAGCATCGTTCAGTAAGATTTACGTGCACAGGAAGATCGCTCTAGATCGTCCGGTAGAATTTCCTGTGCAAAGCACCGCAGCGAAGATGAGAAATGTGCAACCGGTTGGATATTTGCCTAACAGATCGGCGTTGGGACCTGAGGCGTGCGATTACGTGGCGACGCTTGTATGCCGTCTTCCAGCCGGAACGGTCGGACCGCAAGACGGCATTCACCGCAAACACCAAACGGGCGGGGTCAGCCCATGCCGTACGATGCCATATCATTGTTCCGCTGGAAACGGATGTCATTATTGGTTTGATCGCTTAGACCTCGACGGCCTCGCCCTCGATTACTTCATCATTATCCTCGTTGAGCGTCTCGGGATCGGCTCCCAGATCTTGAAGCTCGGCTTCCAGGGCGCGAAGCTTTTCCAGAAGCTTCTGACGATCGGCCTTGAGGGCGCGGATGCGCTCTGGGCTGACCGCCCGCGTTGTCTCGCTGGAACTGAGCCGACGCTTGAACTCGAGGATCTCGGAACGCCTAACGTCCGGGCGGACTAGACCCTCGGCGCGGGCCTGTTCAAGCTTTTCAGGATCCTTCAGGGAGACAAGTTGATACGCGATAGAATAGGGAGCCGGCAGTTCCTCCGCAGTGAACTGGCCCGACTGGATCGACTCGTAAACAGATCGGATCTGAAAGGCCACGCCCCTGGCGAAGGGCAGGTCCTGCTCGATCATCTGCTCGTACTCGCCGTGGCCGAGCGTTGCCTTGGCCATGACCAGCATCTTGCCGATCCGCAGCACGCGGTCGCGCGCATCATCCCAAAGCGACTGAATTTCGCGGGCGAAATCCTGGCGGCTCGACATCAGCGTCGGATCGGCGCGCTCTAGCTCGGTGATACGCTCGTCCTGGGTGCGACGAAGCGACGTCTTGCTCAGCTTCATGACGGTCAGACTCCCAGCTCGTTCTTCACGTAGTGCCAGAGGCCTTCCAGTTCCTCGGCGCCTCGGGCCTTATTGATGTCCAGCGCGGTCAGGCCGTGATCGACGGCGTTCGCGATATCCTCGGTGTCGTAGATCTCGACTGGACATAGACGCCCGGCACGCACCAGCGACGCCCTCGCCAGATCTAAGCCACGCGTCCGCTTCTTCGCGCGTCCGATCACGAAGCTGGCCGCGCGCTTCTGCTCCTTTAGATATGTCATGAAAGGGATCACGCTGTCGCGGTCATCCTTGCCTTGGCCGGTTGGCACCAGAACCAGGTCAGCGAAGGCGATGAGATCGCGGATCGCCGAGGGATGGTCCTCAAGGTTCGGCGGCGTATCGATTATGACGATCTCGTAGTCCTCAGCCTTGATTTCCTTCAGTGCGGCGCCGATCTCGTCGAGGCGGCCCTCGTGGTGATCGAACTGGACAACGCCGACATCCGGCCGCTCCATCCACCACTTTGAGAGCGTCCGCTGGCGGTCAAGGTCGAGCGTTGCCGTTTTGAGCCCTTGCTGCGCCGCGGCCACGGCCAGCGCCCTGCAGGTGGTCGTCTTTGAGCTGCCGCCCTTCGGCGAGCAGACCAGCACGGTGTGACATCGTGCCGACGTTCCACGCCGATTAGGCGCGGGCCTTGGCTTGGCGGCCTGTTCTGGCTTCTTCGACTTGACGTCTCTTTTCCTGGTGGCAAGGGTCGCTGTCATAGCACCGGTCCAGTCTGGTGTCTGGTGAATTTGGAGCCAGCTTTACACTGCTTACGGGTCAGCTGGCCAGTGCGCTTGTCCATCTTAATCCCGATTTGTTGAAGAATGTGTTGCCGTAACAACAGCGGCCCCAGGCCTCGCCTTGTGTGTTTGGACGAACACGGATCCGCGCGCTCACAAAAGTGTAACCGGTTAGACACTCCCAGTATTCTCGAATAGCCGGGCAGGGCTGTGGCCAAGCTGCGCCGAGCCTGTCAGACTCCGATGGTCCCGATAGGGAAGCAAGGGGTGAGGAATGCGACCGGAAGGAACATCTCGAAATTCAGTAGCCGCAGATTGAGCCGGAAGAGGAGCGATCCCGCAAGAAGGATGACGAGGGACTACGACTACCTGGAAATTATGACTGGCGATTCTAAAGTCATGCTAGACCGTTCCGACAAACCGGCAGGCGCCAGGATAAAGTCGATTCGGAGTGAGTTCAAGCAGGTCGAGTCCCGCTGCGCGGGCTTGGTAATCGAAGTCATCCAGAACGGCTTTCGGTACATCGTCCACACAGAATTTCAGTCCGCGTCCGATCCAAACTCGGCTGGCGCATGGCCCTGTACTACTGGCATATTCGAATGCATGTCGGGCTGGACGTCGAGATCCGTCAGCACGTCGCCTTTGTGGGAAGCGACGAGCCAGAGGGCTAGCGGGCTCAACTGCGCGACGGGCTGTTCCCGTATGACCGGCCGACGACCTACATGCGCCAGCTCGGCGCCGGATCGTTCCGGGGTTGGAAAGCTTTAACGATATCCTGTTCACGATCCTGTGTCGCAACGGTGCAAATTCTGCTATCATCGGGGGTCTGGCGGAAAAGGCCGGCCGGCTTTGGAAGGGCGCACGAGCGAATGCGTTCGCGAAACTCCCCCACCTAGCCGGATTACGAGGACTGAGAGACATAGCCATGGCCGAAGCAAGTCGGACCGTGCCAAACGACGAACTGCTGAAGGAGTCGTTCTTCAAGTATTTTGGGGAAAGAGATTGCGGAGAAGTCGAAGATCAGAGCCGTGATGATCAATCTGTCGATCATTGGGTCAGATGTTCCGCAAGATATCAGCAACGCCGTGCGGCAGACAGATGAAGTCATCTCTGAACTCGATGATCAGACATTCCAAGATGGCGCAGTGCTTCGATGGTTTCAGGGTGGCGTTGGGTTTGAGCAAGCTCGCTTGAAAAGTCGAGATGGTCTGGTTGGATCAGTGCATGCCTGAAGTGCTGGGAAGTGCAGGGTGACGCCAGGAGCGGATCGTAGAATGTAATTATCACCGAAGCAGCTCGGACCGCGTCGATCGACAACCATCCTACGGATTCGTTCTTCAGACATTTGGGGATGGAGATCGCGGAGAGGGCCAAGATCGAGGGAAAGGTCGAGACTGTGCTGAGCAATTGGGAGGCGGTCGGATCCGGTATTCCGCAGGATATCAGCGACGCCGTGCGGCAGACCGCTGAAGCAGCTCTGGACGCTATAATCAGTGTATT
>NZ_JCACHA010000215.1:0-3312 GCF_059503625.1 Skermanella sp. | reverse complement strand
CTTGGTCTCAAATGCCGCATGAGGTTAATGTCGGAAAGTGACCAACAGTATCAAAGCTGGGCGATGATCCGCCCACCGGCGTCATGCACTGCGTCGGTGACGCGGCGCCAGCCGGCGATCTGCTCCGCAGACCAGAGCCCGGTGGCGTAGGGCCAGCCCATGCCCTGTTGGGTGATACCGATGGCCTCGCTGATGATGAGGCCGGCGGATGCACGCTGGGCGTAGTAGTCGGCCATCATCGGCGTCGGCACATGGTCCCGCGTTCCCCGGGCGCGAATCATCGGGGCCATCAGGATACGGTTGGGCGCCTCGATGGCACCAAGCGTGATCGGGTCGAACAGGGTCGGCATGGATCGGCTCTCATGTTGGCGGAGGGCGGCCGGCTTCCGCCGGCTCGGCCTTTTAAAGGATGCGCTGTGGTGGGTGGTCAGACGAGGCGCGCACCGCCGTCGATGTGCAGTGTTTCGCCGTTCATGAAGCCGTTGCTCATCAGGAACACCACCGCAGCACCGACCTGGTTCGATGTCCCCAGGCGGCGGAGCGGCAGCTTCTCCTTCAGCGCCGCCACATAGGCGTCGCGCCCGTCACCGAGGGTCCGGTTCAGAAGCGGCGTGTCGGTCGTTCCAGGCGACAGGGTGTTCACGCGACGCGGCGCCAGTTCGAGCACCAACCCGCGCGCGAAGGCCTCCATGGCAGCTGACGCCGCCGCCAGAATGGCGGTGCCGGAGGCGGTCGGCCGGTCGGCGAGCGCACCGGAAATAAGCGTGATGGACCCATCCGGGGCGAGCCGGTCGCCCAGAGCCCGGATCGTGGTCACCGCTGCCCAGATGCGTTCGTCGAACGCCCGGCGCAGGTAATCGACATCGGCGTCCATGATCTTGCCGGCGACGAAGGTCCCGGCCAACAGCACCAAATGATCAACATGGGGAATGTCGGCCAGGGCTGCCTCGACGGCTTGGCCGTTCGTTACGTCGGCGGCGCGCCAGCCGGCGAAGCCGTGCTCGGTCGCCACCTGGGCGGCGCGGTTGCGGTCGACGCCGATCACGACGACCCTGGCGCCCGCCTCCTTTGCCTGGATCGCCGCCGACAGGCCAATGCCCGAGGTGCCGCCAATGATGACAACGGTGCGGTTTTGCAGAGCGGCGAAGCTGAAGGGCGTCGGTGGTACGGTGGCGGAAGCGGTTTGAGACATGGCGGGCTCCTGTATGGTGAGCGCCTCAGTGGCGCCGATGGAGAGACGCTACTCGCTCACTACCTGGTTGATAATCAGGCTCATTGTCGCTTTACTCATGCCATGGTGGAACATATCAGCTTTGAGAGGCTGACCGGCCTCATCGCATTCGCACGCTCAGCGTCCCTTGGCAGCTACACGGCAGCGGCGCGCGCGTTGTCCGTGTCGCCATCAGCCGTCAGCAAAAGTGTCCAAAGGCTGGAGCAGCAGCTGGGGCTGTCCCTGTTCACCCGAACCACACGGTCTCTGACCCTGACACCGGAAGGACGGGATCTGCACGAGCGTGCATTGCGGCTGCTGCAGCAAGCCGAGGAGATCGAACAGGCTGCCATGGCGGCCCGGGCGGAGCCCGCGGGAACATTGAAGGTCACGGCCCCCCTGCCCATCGGCGTGCATCTTCTGGCGCCGGCACTTCCCCGCTTTCGCGAGCGCCATCCGAAGCTGGCGATCGACCTGCGCCTGGGTGACCAGGTCGCCGACCTCATCGACGAGGGGATCGACGTCGCGATCCGTGTCGGAGACCTCGCGGACTCGCGCTTGATCTCACGTCGACTTGCTCCGCATCGCCTGTGCGCCTTCGCGTCGCCCGATTATCTCGCCCGACGGGGAGTGCCGCAGCATCCGGACGAGCTGGTGGACCACGAGTGCGTGAACTTCCGTTACCAGAGTTCCGGTCTGGCGCTTCGCTGGCCTTTCCGGATCGGCGAGCGCGTTGTGGAGATCACGCCCAGTCCGGGCATCACGGTTGATGTGAGCGATGCCGTGGCGGCCGTCCTGGCCGCCGGGGGCGGCATCGGTATCTCGCCCACCTACATCGCTGCCTCCTATGTCGCACGCGGCATGCTGATCCCCATCCTGGCCGACTTTGCGGTCGATCGCTTCGCCGTCACGGCGCTGTGGCCCGAGAGCCGACGGGGCAGCCCGAACGTCCGGGCGTTCCTCGCCTTCCTCGACGAGGTTTTCCCGTCGCCGGCACCTTGGGACGCATGCCTGGATCGGGCGCGGTGACCAAGGCAGCCGGTCTGATGGTGATTAGGTTGATTGCGGCGGCCTGAAGGAGCCAGCAGCCAAGAATGGTTCCTCCGCACGACATCCTGGCTGGTCCCATGGTGCGGTTCCGGATATGCAGGAGGATCGAGAGGCATTCCACTGGGGATCAGCGTGACGGACCTGGAGATTGACGAGGCGATCCGCGAGGCGTGGAGGATTCTGTATGCCGAGCCAGCGGCCTCACCATCGGCGCGCCGGCTGGCAGCGGCACTCCTGTCGATAACTGGTGGCACACCAGCCCAACCGCACTGGGTCACCCCTGATGATCTGTGGCGCGACCGGCTTGCGATTCTGGAAGAGCAGAATGCCTGGCTAGCGGCCTGGGGTCCACGGCCTGGGGAGCCGGACTGCCGGGTGCCGCCTGCCCTGCTGCCGGAAAGCCGGACGCGGCGCGAGAACAACTATTTGCTGTGGCGTTCAACCGTGCGGGTCAGCAGCGATGCTGGCAGCGAGAGCAGGACCACGTCCAAGCCGCGATCCCGGCGCCGGAATGACGTCGAACAGCCCGCCCCTGCCCGTTCGAGGACGCGACGGAGAAAATCACCCGCACCCGAGCTGGAACCCGGTGGTCGCCTGGACTGAATGGCCATAACCCTGAACTTGCCTGGCGGCGCCCTGCCCCTCTCACTGCTCACAACCCGGCGGCCCCTGCCAGGTTGAGCGGGAGCGCTCGCGGCAGCACGGTTCCAGCGGCTCGCCGGCCCCTTGCCCTTGTATCACGGCCGACAACAGCGGCAGCGCCGTTGTCAGTTTTCCTGAATCACTGGACACAAAAGCTTGATAAAACAATGTGGTCCGTTTTCCTGGATCAGCGGAATTCTACCAGGATCGCCGGAAATCTGTCCAGGTTCGGCGGACAGCGTGGCATGGGCTTTCCCCGTAGAGGTGCTGGCATGGGGCAGGACTGGGTTGAATCCATCGGACGGCCAGCGATAAGGCTTAGCGGGAAGTGGAGCGTCGGGAACGCATCATCCGGCCCCTGGCGCAGAGGACGCGATATCGCACTTGCCGGACGGAATGGCGGTGGCCGA
>NZ_JCACHA010000214.1:0-3315 GCF_059503625.1 Skermanella sp. | reverse complement strand
GAACCCATCGCACCTCGAAGCCGTCGATCCCGTCGTGGTCCGCCGCGTCCGCGCCAAGCAGATCCAGCGCAGCGGCACCGTTCCGCCGACCGAGGAAAGCCGTGACGAGGTTCTCGGCATCCTGCTGCACGGCGACGCGGCCTTCGCCGGCCAGGGTCTCGTCGCCGAGACGCTGATGATGAGCGAGCTGAAGGGCTACCGGGTCGGCGGCACCATCCATTTCATCATCAACAACCAGATCGGCTTCACGACGATGCCGAGCTACTCGCGCTCGGGTCCGTACTGCACCGACGTCGCCAAGATGATCCAGGCGCCGATCTTCCACGTCAACGGCGACGATCCGGAAGCGGTGGTCCACGTCTCGCGGATTGCGATCGAGTTCCGCCAGAAGTTCAAGAAGGACGTGGTCGTCGACCTGTTCTGCTATCGCCGTCACGGCCACAACGAGGGCGACGAGCCCGCGTTCACCCAGCCGCTGATGTACAAGGCGATCCGCAGCCATCCGTCCACCCGCGAAGTCTATGCCCAGAAGCTGATCGCCGAGAACGTGATCACGCCGGCCGAGTCCGAGCAGATCGTCAACGACTTCTTCAAGAAGCTGGAAGACGACTTCGAGGTCGCCAGCCACTACAAGCCTAACCGCGCCGACTGGCTGGAAGGCAAGTGGTCCGGCCTGGAAGCAGCGTCCGGCGACGACCGTCGCGGCAACACCGCCGTCAGCATGGATCTGCTACGCGAAGTCGGCAAGGCGATCTCGACCGAGCCGAAGCACATCAAGATCAACAGCAAGATCGCCCGCCAGCTCAAGGCCAAGGCCCAGGCGATCGAGAGCGGCGAAGGCATCGACTGGGCGACGGCGGAAGCGCTGGCGTTCGGCACGCTTTGCGCCGAAGGCACGCCGGTCCGCCTGTCTGGCCAGGACGTCGGGCGCGGCACCTTCTCGCAGCGCCACTCGGTTCTGATCGATCAGGAAACCGAAGAGCGCTTCATCCCGCTCAACAGCATCCGGGAAGGTCAGGCCACCTACGAGGTCCATGACAGCCCGCTGTCGGAAGCGGCGGTGCTGGGCTTCGAATACGGCGTCTCGCTGGCCGAGCCGCACGGCTTGGTCCTGTGGGAAGCCCAGTTCGGCGACTTCGCCAACGGCGCGCAGGTCATCATCGACCAGTTCATCAGCTCCGGCGAGTCGAAGTGGCTCCGCATGTCCGGTCTGGTGATGCTGCTGCCCCATGGCTACGAAGGCCAGGGGCCGGAGCACAGCTCCGCCCGCATCGAGCGTTACCTCCAGATGTGCGGCGAGGACAACTGGCAGATCCTGAACTGCACGTCGCCGGCCAACTACTTCCACGCCCTGCGCCGCCAGATGCGCCGCGATTTCCGCAAGCCGCTGGTCGTGTTCGAGCCAAAGTCGCTGCTGCGCCACAAGCTGGCGGTGTCGAAGCTGGAAGAGTTCGGCCCCGGCACCTCGTTCCACCGCATCCTGAGCGAGCCGTTCGAACTGGTGGCCGACGATCAGGTCCGCCGGGTCGTGCTGTGCACCGGAAAGGTCTATTACGACCTGCTCCAGGAGCGGGAGGCGCGCGGCATCAAGGACGTCGCGATCGTCCGGCTGGAGCAGCTCTACCCGTTCCCGCGCACGTCGCTGACGCGCGAGCTGTCCCGCTACAAGAACGCCGATGTCGTGTGGTGCCAGGAAGAGCCGCGCAACATGGGAGCCTGGGCCTTCATCGACCGCCGCCTGGAAGACTGCATCGTCGCGGCGCAGATCAAGGCGAGCCGTCCAAGCTATGCCGGCCGCGTCGAAGCGGCGTCTCCGGCGACCGGCATGCTCAAGCGGCACAACCAGGAACAGGCCAAGCTCGTCGATGACGCGCTGACCGTGAAGTAACCTGACCCGCGCGGGAGCCGCCGGCTCCCGCGCAATCCCGCACAGAAACCGAACGAAGCCCTTTCAAGAAAAAAAGGTTAAGACATCATGGCCCTGGAAATCACGGTCCCCGTTCTGGGCGAGTCGGTCACGGAAGCGACGGTCGCGAAATGGCTGAAGAACGTCGGCGACGCCGTAGCGCTGGACGAGCCGCTGCTGGAGCTGGAAACCGACAAGGTCACTCTGGAAGTCAACGCGACGCAGGCCGGCACCCTGGCTGAAATCGTTGCCGGCGAAGGCGAAACGGTCGAAGTCGGCGCCCTGCTGGGCACCCTGTCGGACGGCGCCGGCGCCCCCGCAGCCAAGCCCGCTCCGGCTGCCAAGGCCGAACCCGCCCCGGCTCCCGCAGCCGCCCCGGCTCCCGCCGCTCCCGCATCGGCTCCCGCCGCGACCCAGCACGACACCTTGTCGCCGGCCGTGCGCAAGCTGATCGACGACAACAAGCTGACGCCGTCGGACATCTCCGCTACCGGCAAGGACGGCCGCCTGACCAAGGAAGACGTGCTGCGCTTCCTGGAGAGCCGCCCGGCCCAGATGCCGACGCCGGCTCCCGCCGCAGCTAAGCCCGCTCCGGCGGCGAAGCCCGCCGTTCCCGCCGGCCCGCGCGCCCGCGCCGACCAGGAAGAGCGCGTGCGGATGACGCGCCTGCGCCAGCGCATCGCCGAGCGCCTGAAGGAAGCCCAGGACACGGCCGCCATGCTGACCACCTTCAACGAGGTGGACATGACGAACCTGCTGGCCGTCCGCAATGCCTACAAGGACGTGTTCGAGAAGAAGCACGGCGTCAAGCTCGGCTTCATGTCCTTCTTCGTGAAGGCGGCTATCGCGGCGCTCCAGGAAATCCCGGCGGTCAACGGCGAGATCGAGGGCACCGACGTCATCTACAAGAACTACTACGACATCGGCGTCGCCGTCGGCACGCCGACCGGTCTGGTGGTCCCCGTCGTGCGCGATGCCGACAAGCTCGGCTTCGCCGGGATCGAGAAGGCTATCGGCGCCCTCGGCAAGAAGGCCCGTGACGGCAAGCTGTCGATGGAAGACCTGTCCGGCGGCACCTTCACGATCTCCAACGGCGGCGTCTACGGTTCGCTGCTGTCAACCCCGATCCTGAACCCGCCGCAGTCGGCCATCCTGGGCATGCACAAGACCCAGGAACGTCCGGTCGTGGTGAACGGCAAGATCGAAGCCCGCCCGATGATGTATCTGGCACTCAGCTACGATCACCGCATCATCGACGGCAAGGAAGCGGTCACCTTCCTCGTCCGCCTGAAGGAAGGCATCGAAGACCCGCAGCGTCTCCTGCTGGATCTCTGATCCGGCTTAAGATTTTCCGGCCAAGAGGACGCCCCGGTCATATCATGGCTGGGGCGTTATCTTGTCTGGGTTTC
>NZ_JCACHA010000213.1:0-3316 GCF_059503625.1 Skermanella sp. | reverse complement strand
CGATCCTTGATCGCCTGCATGTCCTTGGGATAGCGCGCCATCGTCTTCCACACCATGTCGGCCGAGGCGGCGTCCGCGGCGATCTTCAGGACCTGCTGAAGCTCCTTGCCCAGGCTATCGTACTTGTTCTTGTTGTAGATGACCTCGAAGCACTCGCTGGCCTGATGGTAGCTCTGCACCATGTAGACCTTGCTGACGTCGGGGAAGCCCAGGATGCGGTCGGAAGTCGGGTTGTTGAACTCGGCGCCGTCCAGCAGGCCCCTGTCCATCGCCGGAACGATGTCTGCGGCGCCCATGATGGTGACGGCGGCGCCCAGTTCCTGGTTCATGTCGGCGGCAAGGCCGTTGGTGCGGTACTTGAGGTTCTTCATGTCCTCCGCGGTCTTGATTTCCTTCTTGAACCAGCCGAGCGGCTGGGTCGGCATCGGCGCCATCAGGAAGCCGACGAGGTTGAGCTTGAGCACGTCCTGCACGAGCTCGTCATAGAGCGCCTGACCGCCGCCATAGCGAATCCAGCCCAGCATCTGGTTGGCGTTCCAGCCGAACGACGGCGGGGTAGCGAACAGGGAGAAGGCCTTGTTCTTGCCGTACCAGTAGCCGGCGACGCCATGCCCGCCATCGAGGGCGCCGGCGATGATCGCATCCTGAAGCTGCAATGCGCCGACGACGGCACCCGCCGGCAGCAGTTCCAGCTTCAGCCGGCCGCCGGAAAGCCCGTTAACGATGTTGACGTAGTCCTGAGCGAATTCGTGAAAGATATCGCGCGACGGCCACGTGCTCTGGAACCGCATCGTCACGGTCTGGGCGCGGGCGATATTGGGCATCGAAAGTCCGGCCGCAGCCGTACCGGCAGCAGCCGCCACGGCACCTGTCAGAAAGCCGCGGCGCGACGGCGGGGTTCCTTCGAGGTCTTGCGTGACCTCATCGCTATTGGAGGTGGAAGTATTGGACGCGTTTGTTTGTTTGCCCGCATCGTCGGTCATTGGTTTCGTCCTCCCAGCGCGTTTTTTCGCGTTTATGTTAGCCGTGCCCTGTCGGTGGTATTGGCAATGGACAAAGTGTTGCATGCAACAAACGGCTTGCCAATCCTCTAAATTACTATCGTACGGGGATTTTATATTGCATCGCAATATGTCCATGGGAAACGTTACGGTCTATCGACCGACCGCAAGCATATCCGGTGCTGGTTCGATAACCCTGTCTGAGGGAATGGACAGGATCACGCTCGTCCCGTTCCCGGGTAAGCTCGCAATTTCCAGTTTGCCGCCATGGACTTCCATCAGGAGCTTTGCGAGCGGAAGCCCCAGGCCGGTCCCTTCGAAGCGGCGGTCCAAGCCGTTGTCGATCTGCCCGAACCGTTCCAGAGCCAGCGGAATTTCATCGGGCGCCATGCCGATGCCGGTGTCGCTCACCGTGATTTCAAGCCCAACTCCGCAGGGATGCTTCGTCATCCTGGCGTCGATGTCGATCGAGCCGCCATGCGGCGTGAACTTCACCGCATTGGACAGCAGGTTGAGCATGACCTGCCGCATACGGCGCGCATCGGCCCGCAAGCGGATGCCCGGCTGCCCGGAGCGCCAGGACACCGAAACTTCCGCCTTGCCGGCCTGCGGGCCGATCAGCCGGACGGCGTCGTGGAGCAGGCGGTCGACTTCGATCACGTCTTCAGTCAAGTTCAGCTGGCTCGCATCGAGTCGGGCCAGATCGAGTACGTCGTTTATCAGGCTCAGCAGGTGCGAGCCGCTGTCGCCGACCAGCCGCGCATAGTCCCGGTACTGTTCGTCGCCGAGCGGACCGTGGATTTCCGTGACCATGAGATCCGCAAAGCCGATGATCGCGTTGAGCGGCGTCCGCAATTCGTGGCTCATCGTGGCGAGGAACTGCGATTTAGTCTGACTGGCTGCTGCGGCGGCCTCCAGTGCCATCGTCAGTTCCGTGGTCGTCGCCTTCAACTCACGCTGGGTCGCTTCCAGCTCCGTTATGTAGCGCCGCAGCCGGTTCGATTCGCGGGCGGCGCGCGATGCCAAATGCTGATCGACGATCGATCCGGTCAGGCCGAAGGCGACGATCATCACGGTGACCGCCGCAACAGCGATGGCGAGCGAAGTCGGCGCCAGGACGTGCCGGGACACGTCGAGCGACTGGTCCTGGATCACGGAAAGGCCGGCCATGCCGGTGAAGTGCAGGCCACAGATGCCGGCGGCGAGCGCGACGGTGGCGGCCAGCCGTCGCAGGTAGTCCGCCGTGCCGCCGGTACGGCCTGCGATCAGGAACGCGAGGGTGCTCATGCCGATGACGATGACGGCGGAAGCCGCCATGGCGATGCCGCTGTGATCGATCGCCGCCGGCATTCGGACGGCAGCCATGCCTGTATAGTGCATGGCGGTAATGGTCCCGCCGGCCAGGACGCCTGCCCATGCTGCTCGCGTCCGCTCCGAAAGACGGCTGTTCAGCATCGCCGTCAGGCCGGCCGACGAGCCCGCGATGGCCAGCACGAACGACCAGACCGTCAGGCCGACGTCATAGCCGATCTGAAATCCCGGTCGCCACGCCAGCATGCCGACGAAGTGAGTGGCCCAGGCACCGCAACCCGCCACGATCGCGGCGGCGGCACCCCACAGGTATCGGCGGGTGTAGGAGAATTCCCGCGCATTCCCCAACAGGGAGAATGCGGTATAGCAGGCGAACAGGCAAATAAGCGCCGCGAGCCCGACGAGGTAGACGTCGTGATGGGAGTGAACGGTGCTGTCGAACTGCGCGGCGGAATTCATACTTTAACTATCTAAACTAAAAACTTCCGATCTGTTAACGATAGGATTTTGCACTTGGTATTCATCAGTTTGATGTGAAGGGTTGTTGACACGGTGAACTGGTGTGTGATTCAAGGACTCCGCCTTTGGTGGAGCCAGGACACGCCCGATGACCGGTATTGAACGCCTTGCGGACAGCATCAAGGCCGAGTTGGAGCAGCTTCCTCCCCGGCAACGCAAGACGCAGCGTGGAAAGTTGTCGCTGCTGGTGGCGACGATGCTGGACGCGCGGAGCGCCAACCTGATGGATCTGGCGGCGGCGCTGCCGCTGGAAGCCGACCGCACGGACATGCGCTATCAGTGGATCGCCCGCTTTCTCGCCAATCCGCTGGTCGATACTGACGAAGTCATGGCGCCGTTCGCCCGGCAGGTTCTGGAACGCCAGGCCGGCGGCGGCGAACCGTTGGCCCTGATCCTGGACCAGTCGAAGATCTCGGATCGTCATCAGGTCCTCATGCTGGCGGTCCGGTTCGGCGAACGGGCGCTGCCGCTGGCGTGGCGGGTCG
>NZ_JCACHA010000212.1:0-3319 GCF_059503625.1 Skermanella sp. | reverse complement strand
GTGTATTTCGCTCTGATCGTCAATTGGAAAGCCGAAACGGACGATGCAGGCCCAGTGTTCGGTCAATTCGCCGATGCGTGCAAGACGATCTTCGCTGCGGTTAAAGATAGGCTCGGCACATGTTGATACAAGAGATAATTTCCACTAATACTCAAGATTGACTGGAGTTTCTAGTCCGGTTGATTTTGAAGATCGATGAGGGTTTCTGACGAGGGTGTCGCCGGGCGGCAGGTCGCCATGTAGCGGGTATGCAACCAAACGCCCGCAGACGCCATGGAACCGCATCACGACACCGGCTTCCCGACGACCCTTTGCCGATGGATCGGCGAGATCGTGCAGTCCAGCCCAGAGGCGGCGCGGCTGACGCTTTTGGAACTGATCGTCGGCGCTCTGCTGGCGTCGGGCGGCCACGTCACGCAGGCGATCCTGGCGCTGACGCCGCGGCTGGGTTGGCAGGCTTACCACTGGATGCTCGAACGCGGCCGGTTCCGGCTGCTCGGTCTGATATCGGCGCTGTGCCGGATCGTCCGGCAGGAGATCGGAGTGCGGCGGTGCTTTGTCGTGATTGACGACACGCTGGCACCCCGGTGTTCGGCCCAGGCGCCCGGTGTTGCAGTCCGCTTCGACCACGCGGCCAAGGCCAATCGCCCGGCGTTCCTGCTGTGCCAGTGCTTCGTCACGCTGTCCGCCGTAGTGCCGTGCCGGGATCGGCCGCGCTCGGTGCCGCTGGTCACCGGCCTGTGCCGCAGTGCCGGCAATGCCGGCAAGATCGCCATGGCCAAGGGACTGCTCCGCGCAGTCGGCGCTCTCGGTCCGGTCTGCCTGCTGCTCGACGCCTGGTACATGCGCGGCTCGCTGATCCGCACCGCCCTGCGCCTCGGCCATGAGGTCATCGGCCAGGTTCGGCGCGATACCGCCCTGTTCGCGCTGCCCCCACCGCGCCAGCCCGGAAGGCGTGGTCGTTCGAGGCTCTATGGCGCGCGCCTTGATGCCGATGCGGTTGCAGCACTGCCCGCCACGGTCCACACCATTGCTGGCTATGGCGGCCGGTTGGCCCGGCTTCGCCATGCCGTGTGTCGCCCGCGCTTCCTCAAGGGTGTCATCGTCCGGGTGGTCTGGTGCGAGTTGGCGAAGGGCTCCGGCTGGACCAAAGTGCGCCTGCTGCTGTCCACCGATCCCACGCTGTCCGCCCCGGCCATCGTCGAGGCGTATTCCAACAGGTGGAGCATCGAGTCCCTGTTCCGGGATCTTAAAATAGTCGATGGCTTAGGGGCCATGTGGCAGCGCGGTCGCACCACCTTGCTGCGCTGGCTCCACCTCGTCCAGATCGCCCGCACCCTGCTGGTCCTGCTGACCGCAAGGGCCGAGCCGCAGACCCTCGCCCTGATCCGTCTCGGTGGCTGGCGACCGGCGGCAACGCTGACACCCGGACTGGTCAAGGAGGCGCTCGCCAACCGTTTCCGCTATTTCGAGGCTTTCCGCCTGTTGCCCGAAACCTGTCGGAAATCGGGACCTGTACGTTCCACTGCTCCTCCGGTAAACGCCATGGCTGCCTGAGCGCAGCGCAAATTCACCTTCTCCAAGACTTCAACGGCCGCTAACGGCGCGATTAGGCACCCGCCGATGAACACCCCATGCGGTCGGACTAGAAACTCCAGTAATCCTTCTTCAAGAGAGCAGCGTCGGGTACCGCAGCAGACCACGACACAGATCGCTATGCACCCAGCGCCAGTTCAGCGTACCGGTCCATCCGTTCCCGCTTCCGACTTGGGGCCGTCCCCCGGCTTGCGCTCCCCGGAAAACCTTTCGGCACCATATCCGCCTGCTCCGCCAATCCGGCATTCCTCGGATAGCTTACCGGCTGGCAAGCCAGTCCGCTGGGTGGGACGGGAAACGGGATCAGCGTCAACTCCGAGACCGTGCGCAACTTCCCGCAGAGCCGACCCGGCGGTTGCTCCCGTATCGGCTTCGGCTATGCCCCTGGGAGCTCCGGTGCGCCAGGAAGGTCGTCACCCCCCTCCCTCTCATTATTCCATTCATCCACCAGGACTGCATCAGCCGAACCCACAGCGGAACAGCGACGGCTGGCGACTGCAGGATGCACGACGGACCGCTCCTGAAGTGACAGTGTGGATCGGCGTCCAAGCTTGGGCCATGACCGTACTACGTCTAACACGTTGATTGATCTTGCAAATTCGCTTCATGAGGTGACCTTCTATCGGCGCCGATGGAGGGCCATCCTGAAATCTCTATTTTCTAAGAAAATCAACAGTTTGAGCCGCTCTAGCTCGTGACCCGAGCTTGGACGCCGATCCACAGCCTCAGGAAAGTGTTGCGCAGTGAGTACAGCAGGTGGAAGTCCTTAAATCGTGATCAGCGACACCCGGATCGGCATCCTGCTCAACACCAATGCCAAAGCTCGGAGTAGATGTTCAGAACCCAGTATCCATCCGCAAGATCAGCGGCGGCACTCGCAGTGAGGACGGTCGACGATGCCGGAATGCCTTCCTAAGACCTGCCAGAAGAACGCGATCTCCATCTGAGCCCTACCTCGGTGATCGCCTCGGCATTATAGCCCATCGAACTGTTCACTTGCCGGATCGCATCCAACAACGCGGCGCTCCGAAGCTGGGGTGATCGCTTCCGCTTTTTGCGAATTTTCTACTGCGGCACCTAACGACAGAGCCATACGCCGCACCCTTACGGTTTATCACCTGTTGAACTTTCGCCTCTTGGCTACTGAACAGGGGCAGCTGAATAGGGAGGAACATGCCATGAAGCCACATTCCATCGACCGGCGGGATCTCCTGCGCCACGCCTGCTGCGGCGTCGCGGGTCTAGCCGTGGGGCTGGGTATGCCCCACGCGTTCGCGGCCACTGGCAATCGCACCGAACTGACGCCGGACCAGGTGCTGGCCCTTCTTAAGGAAGGCAACGAGCGCTTTGTGGCTGACCACTCATCGACAGCCAGGCACGACGGGGCGCGCCGGCTCGAAATCGCCAGGGCGCAAGCGCCCATTGCCGTCCTGGTTGGCTGCTCAGACTCGCGTGTCTCGCCTGAGATCCTGTTCGGGCGGGGTCTTGGGGAGCTGTTCATCATCCGCAATGCCGGCAACACGGTTGATCTCACAGCGCAGGGCAGTATCGAGTACGCCGTGGCAGAGCTTGGCGTGCCGTTGATTCTCGTCCTGGGCCACGAGCGCTGTGGCGCGGTAGCTGCCTCGCTTGAGGTGGTCGAACGCAGCGTTACTTTCCCCGGCCGGATCGGTCACATGGTCGAGCCGATTATCCCGGCCACCCTCAAGGCCAAGCAGAGTGT
>NZ_JCACHA010000211.1:0-3321 GCF_059503625.1 Skermanella sp. | reverse complement strand
GTGGTGAGATAACGCCATCTCCGCGGCGAGCCGGCAGAAGTGGCGCAGGCGCGCGTACCCGAAAACGGCGTGGCCCCGCATGATCCGCCATTCGTCCTCATCAAGGAAACCTCGCTTGAGCAGGACATCCCGTGGGATCCAGAGCTTGCCCAGATCATGCAGACTCGCTGCTTCCCGCCAGCGCTCAGCCTCTTCTCCGTCAAATCCACACAGCCGGCACAGAGTACCGACCAGATCGCCGACCTTGAAGTTATAGGCGCCGACCTCATGGAGGTCCTCTCCGAACAGAGCAACGGCCTGGGACATTCCAAAGCCAGGAACATCAAGTTCAGCGATGGCTGTGTCTGGCATACTGCACGCCCCAATTATCTGAATTCATCATCTAAAGTAGATCAATAATTTGATAAAATTTGATTAACAAAACAGCCAGAGATCACGTCACTGCGGAGCACAAGCCTGACTGCCAGCTACGGCCACGATCATGATTGCTGTCTCTTCCGTCGGACCATCCGAACCTGGAAGCTGCCACTGGTCCGTACGATCCGGGCATAGACCGGCCCCTGATCCTCGACATGCAACCAGCGTCCAGGAGCGCCCATGAAGGTGAAGCCTTCATGGCTAAGGTATCTCGCAGCGTCATCGTTGGTTCGGAATGTCTTCAACGTCGCGGCAAGGTTTGAGGCGGTATCCATCACGCCTTCCTTCTCTGCAGCCCATCCTGGCCTACTCAATGGCCAAGGTCGGAATAGAGCTAATCACATTTTGGTGATCGCCTTGATTTTTGCTCTGGCGATCCATCGTCGTGCAGGACAGCTTTGAGCCGGCCGATGGTGTGCTTAATACTTTGTTGCTGGTCAGCAGGGAGTATGCGGGCATGATCCTCAAGCTCCAGGATGGTTCTCCTGATTCTTGCCTGAAACTCCGACAATGATACTGGAAGACCAGCCATTGAAAGCTCTCCATAGCCGCAGCGGATTAACCCGAGCCTTTGCGAAAAATTTATTGCACCTCGTTGATAAGATATGCACGCTTAGGTGTTATGATCTTGCCCGTGATCAAGGGCTTTGTCTTCAGGCTCAAAGGGGTAGGCGGGCGTCCGCAGGCCTCTCCACAGCGCTACCCTTTGGTCCGAGAAAACGGAGCCTCAAGGCTTTGACGATCAAGCGGATCGAAGTGGAAGGATTCTCACCAAGGGGGTTTGCTGGTGCAGAAGCCAACGAACATCTACAAGGCATAGCCACTGGCACCGGATGGCCAGATCGGCCTAGCACCATTTACTCACAATAAAGTATTAATTTTATCTTTATCCCATCCAAAATATCATTCATTCTTCCTCCAACGCAGCATCGAACGCGCCAGGGCAGACCAAGCCGGATCACGCGGACGATGATCATCAACGCATTTGGAGAAGCCGCCATGACCCCGTCCCGCACCATCCTGATCGAAGCCAACCGCCTGTTCCGCCAGGGGCTGAAGCATCTGCTAGCCGACACCCGCTTCGCGGTCGAGGCGGAATTCAGCACCACCGAGCAGGCCATCGAGGGTGCGGTTGCCTCGGGTCTGGTGATCGTCGGTGAGGGCGGCGATCTGCAACAGCTTCGAGGTGCCTACCCGGAAGCCCGCATCGTCGTGCTGGCCAGCGACTTCGCGGTGGATGCCCTGCGCGACGCCATGAACGCCGGCGCCGCCGGCTACCTGATGAAGGACGTCTCGCCGGAAGCCCTGCTCCAGTCGCTGGAACTCGTCATGATGGGCGAGAAGGTGTTTCCGACCAACCTGGCCGCCATGCTGCTCGACATGAGCGCCATTGCGCCTCAGCACTCGGTGCGTGGCCTGTCTCCGCGCGAGCAGGAGATCCTTCAGGCGCTGGTGACCGGCTCCAGCAACAAGCTGATCGCGATCAAGCTCGGCATCACGGAAGCGACCGTCAAGGTTCACCTGAAGACGCTGCTGCGCAAGCTCGACGTCAACAACCGCACCCAGGCCGCCATCTGGGCGATGAACAACGGCTTCACCGCAGAGGGCGCCCCTGTCCCAACCCGTGGGCTATATGCGGTCGCTTGAGCAAAGCATCGTTCTGAAATGGTGACGGGTTTATGGGGTAAGAGAACCAGCGCTGGCATGATGCTTACCGCCAGAGAGAGGCCTGGTTGCTAGAGGGCGAAGTGGAGGCTCTTCATGACGCGCAATGCGCGATCATGGATCAAGTCGTGCGGATGCCCGCCAATGCGCTTGGGGTCATGGCAAAACGGGAGCTGTAGCAGGTCACTCACGACCACTATGACGATCAAAATGAGGCGCTTGTTATGTCTGCTGTCGTCGGCCTGAAGGCTTTGTCATCGCATTGAGAAACTAAACGCTGCTACTCGGCCAAACATTGGATAGAAGTCAGTGGGGCGGAGTGCAACTAGAGGCATCAGGTTAATAGGAGGCATGTTAACATGATGCCTCCTCCGTCATATCGGTGCAGGTTAGCCTTTGCGGCGCCACTCCCACGGGGGGACGAACCGCCCTGCCCACATACCAGCACGCCGGATCTCCGCATCACGTTCGGCCTGTCTGTAGCGGCCACGGCTATAGCGAGGATAATCCAGTGCATTTCCGGACCTGACCATCGCCTCGCCCAGGTCAGCGCCGCCGACTTGGCAGGACGCAACGACGCGCTGATAGCGGTCACGGTCCTTCTGAGCGCATGTGACCACCTTGCCCTGCACCAGCGCCTGGAGCGCATCACGGGCGACGACACCGCAGGCCGTCCCGCCGCACTTCTGCTTCAGCTCCGGCGCATCGATCCCCCATAGGCGGACCTTGCTGCCGTCAAGCGTCAACGTGTCACCGTCATGGACGCGGGCAACACGGCCCGACAGGTCTGCAAACGCTGGCGTGGCGCACAGCAAGACGGTGAGAACGGCGGGGGCAAGTTTCAGCATGGTGATTTCCTCATGGGACCATCATACTGCAGCCAAGACTCGGCAAGAAGCGCGGAACACAGCGTTTACACGGCTGTTGAGCGCCGCATGGAAAAGCTGGTGCAACAAGGCATTGCGACGATTCTGGCAGGGCTGGCAGCGCTCTGGATAGCTGCCGGCCTTATCGCCGTCGTATATGGGATGCTGTCGTAGCACAGAAGAAGACCCGCTCTCGGGGCATGGGAGCGGGTCCAAGTCTATCTCAGAGGCTAGACAAACATCAAACGTGTTGCCGTCACCTTCAACGGACGGGTCGATCAGTCATTTCTAATATCAAGCGTTATATGCATCATGGGCAGACTGCCAAGCCTTCTGTACCTCAGCGTTGGTTATAGTCGTAGACACCGCCATC
>NZ_JCACHA010000210.1:0-3323 GCF_059503625.1 Skermanella sp. | reverse complement strand
AGGGCAAGCAGGGCCGGTTCCGGCAGAACCTGCTCGGCAAGCGCGTCGACTATTCCGGCCGTTCGGTCATCGTGGTCGGTCCGGAGCTGAAGCTGCACCAGTGCGGCCTGCCCAAGAAGATGGCGCTTGAGCTGTTCAAGCCCTTCATCTACGCCAAGCTCGAGCTGTACGGGATGGCTTCGACCATCAAGGCGGCGAAGCGCATGGTGGAGAAGGAGCGTCCGGAAGTCTGGGACATCCTGGAAGAGGTCATCCGCGAGCATCCGGTGCTGCTGAACCGCGCACCGACCCTGCACCGGCTGGGCATCCAGGCGTTCGAGCCGACGCTGATCGAAGGCAAGGCGATCCAGCTGCATCCGCTGGTCTGCACGGCCTTCAATGCCGACTTCGACGGCGACCAGATGGCGGTCCACGTGCCGCTGTCGCTGGAAGCCCAGCTCGAAGCGCGCGTCCTGATGATGTCGACCAACAACATCCTGTCGCCCGCCAACGGCAAGCCGATCATCGTTCCCAGCCAGGACATCGTCCTGGGTCTGTACTACATCACGATGGACCGGCCGGGCGAAAAGGGCGAGGGCATGGCTTTCGCCAATGTCGGCGAGATCCAGCAGGCGCTCGACAGCAAGGCCGTCAGCATGCACGCACGCGTCAAGGCGCGGTACAAGACGATCGACGATGAGGGCAACCCCATCACCGTTCGCCTGGAGACCACGCCGGGCCGCATGCTGCTGTCCGAGATCCTGCCGCGCAACAAGATGGTGCCGTTCTCGGTCATCAACCGCGTGCTGACCAAGAAGGAGATCACCAACGTCATCGATCTGGTCTACCGTCACTGCGGCCAGAAAGAGACGGTGATCTTCGCCGACCGCCTGATGAAGCTGGGCTTCGGCCACGCCTGCCGCGCCGGCATCTCGTTCGGCAAGGACGACATGGTCATCCCGCCGGAAAAGGCGGCTCTGGTCGCCGACGCCCAGGAGCGGGTCAAGGAGTACGAGCAGCAGTATCTGGACGGCCTGATCACCCAGGGCGAAAAGTACAACAAGGTCGTCGACGTCTGGTCGGACACCACCGAAAAGGTGGCGAACGCGATGATGGACGTGATCAAGAAGGACCGTCCGGGTCAGGGCATCAACTCGGTCTACATGATGGCGCACTCCGGTGCGCGTGGTTCGGCGGCTCAGATCAAGCAGCTTGCCGGCATGCGCGGCCTGATGGCCAAGCCGTCGGGTGAGATCATCGAGACGCCGATCATCTCGAACTTCAAGGAAGGCCTGACCGTGCTGGAGTACTTCAACTCCACCCACGGTGCCCGTAAGGGTCTGGCCGACACCGCCTTGAAGACGGCGAACTCGGGTTACCTGACCCGTCGTCTGGTTGACGTGGCGCAGGACGCGATCATCGTCGAAGTCGATTGCGGCACCACCGACGGCATCACCGTCAAGGCCGTGATCGACGGCGGCGAGGTGATCTCGCCCCTGTCGGAGCGTATCCTCGGCCGTACCTCGGCGATCGATCTGAAGAACCCGCTGACCGGCGAAGTGGTCGTCGGCGCCGGCGAACTGATCGACGAGGCGCTGGTGGACAAGGTCGAGCAGGCCGGCATCGACTCGGTGCTGATCCGTTCGATCCTGACCTGCCACACCCGCGACGGCGTCTGCGCCAAGTGCTACGGCCGCGATCTGGCCCGTGGCACGCTGGTCAACGTCGGTGAGGCCGTCGGCGTCATCGCCGCCCAGTCGATCGGCGAGCCGGGCACGCAGCTCACGATGCGTACCTTCCATATCGGCGGTGCCGCCCAGCGCGGCGCCGAGCAGTCCTCGGTCGAGGCGGCGTTCGATGCGACCTTGCAGATCAAGAACCGCAACGTCGTCATGAACTCCGAAGGCGTGCCCGTCGTGATGGGCCGTAACTGCGAACTGGTGCTGGTGGACGATCAGGGCCGCGAGAAGGCGCGTCACCGTATTCCCTACGGTGCCAAGCTGCTGGCGGGCGAGAACGAGAAGGTCGTGCGCGGTCACAAGCTGGCCGAGTGGGACCCGTACACCCTGCCGATCATCACCGAGCGCGAGGGTGTCGCCGCCTATGTCGATCTGATCGAGGGCGTCTCCGTCCGCGAAGTGATGGACGAGGCGACCGGCATTTCGAGCAAGGTCGTGGTCGATTGGCGGCAGCAGCCGCGCGGTGCCGACCTCAAGCCGCGCATCACCTTGCGCGACGAGAAGGGCGACATCGTCAAGCTGCCCAACGGCGTCGAAGCGCGTTACTACCTGTCGGTCGATGCCATCCTGTCGATCGAGAACGGTGCCCGCGTCCGGGCAGGCGACACGCTGGCTCGTATCCCGCGTGAAGGCTCCAAGACGCGTGACATCACCGGTGGTCTGCCGCGCGTCGCCGAGCTGTTCGAAGCCCGCCGTCCCAAGGACTTCGCGATCATCTCGGAGACCGACGGACGGGTCGAGTTCGGCAAGGACTACAAGACGAAGCGCCGGATCGTGGTCGTCCCGAATGACGAGAGCGAGCAGCCCAAGGAATACCTGATTCCCAAGGGCAAGCACATCTCGGTTCAGGAAGGCGACTACGTCCAGCGTGGCGACCTGCTGATGGACGGCAACCCCGTGCCGCACGACATCCTGGCGGTCATGGGTGTGGAGGCGCTGGCCGCCTACCTCACCAATGAGATCCAGGAGGTCTATCGCTTGCAGGGCGTGAAGATCAACGACAAGCACATCGAGGTGATCGTTCGCCAGATGCTGCAAAAGGTCGAGATCGAGGACGCCGGCGATACCACCTTCCTGGTGGGCGAGCAGGTGGACCGTCAGGAGTTCGACATCGAGAACGAGAAGGTCATTGCGGAAGCGGGTGCCGATGGCGTCCAGCTCCGTGCGGCGAAGGCACGGCCTGTCCTCCAGGGCATCACCAAGGCTTCGTTGCAGACCAAGTCGTTCATCTCCGCCGCGTCGTTCCAGGAAACGACCCGCGTGCTGACCGAGGCAGCAGTCTCGGGCCGCGTGGACAACCTGGACGGCCTGAAGGAGAACGTGATCGTCGGCCGCCTGATCCCCGCCGGTACGGGTTCGGTCGTCAACCGTCTGAAGCAGATCGCCGCCGAGCGCGACCGGGAAACCACCCATGTCGAGCACGACGGCAGCGAGAGCGTCATGCCGGGCCTGCCGGAAAACCGGCCCAACGTGGCGTAAGCTGCGGGTGTGATGTGTGAAATGGAAAAGGCCGCTCCGGGAAACCGGGGCGGCCTTTTTCTGTGGCTATCTTCAGCACTGCGCGACTGAGGCTCAACCCTTGAACCAGTTCTCCATCTTGAGATC
>NZ_JCACHA010000209.1:0-3323 GCF_059503625.1 Skermanella sp. | reverse complement strand
AATCGCCTCCGCCCGGTTCAGATCGAGCACGGGAATCGTCACCTCCGGGACGGCTTCGTCGCAGGCGACGGCAACCACGTGCTTGTCTTCCAGTGCCAGCAGGGGCTTGCCGGTGACCCGGCGGAAAACTTCCAGTTTCGGGTGAGGAGAGCGTTTGAATCCTTCGATCAGCAGGAGGTCGACCGGTGTCATATGCCGGACAAGCTCGTCGATCGACGGTTCGGCCTCGCCCCGGTTCTCGTGCATCAGCGCCCAGCGGTTGGCCGAAGTGATCATGACTTCCGTAGCGCCGGACTGACGATGGTTGTAGCTGTCCTTGCCGGGCTGATCGACATCGAAGGCGTGATGGGCGTGCTTCATGGTCGACACCCGGAGCCCCATGCCCGTCAATTCCGGCAAAAGGCGGACCATCAGGTTCGTCTTGCCGCTGCCGCTCCATCCGGCGATCCCGAATATCTTCATCTCGTACCCATCATTTCAAACAGGCCGCAACATTAAGCCAGCTAAAAGCGATCCGCTACGGTGAAGAACTCGCGATAAAGAGCCGGTGGTGAATTGAATATGGCGTGGTTGATCTTGTTCGCAGCCGGGTTGCTGGAAACCGGATGGGCTGTCGGACTTAAATATACCGAAGGATTTTCGAAGCTGTGGCCGAGCGTGTGGACGATCGCCGCCATGGTGCTCAGCCTCGTGATGCTGAGCTACGCGCTCAAAAGCCTGCCGATAGGCACTGCCTATGCGGTCTGGACCGGGATCGGAGCCTGCGGGACGGCGATCCTCGGCATCGTCCTGTTCGGTGAGCCGGCGACTGCGGCCCGCCTGGTTTCCCTGGGGCTGATCGTCGCCGGCATCATAGGGCTGAAGCTTGTCGGATGAAGGCCGGCCAAGGACCGGCCTTGCTCACGCCGCCGAGGTTCAGGCCGTCGAAGTTCAGGCCGCCAGGTCGGCCAAGCCGTTACTGTCGCCCTCCGTGGCGGCATCGGTGCGGGTGCGCAAGGCACGGTGCCGCTGGTCGACGAATTCACGGAAGAGCGCCTTGTCGCCCAGGATCTCCTGGGCACGGGCGGCTTTGCGGGGATCGGGGTTGCCGGTCAGGCGGCGCAGGGTGTTGGCCGCAATACGGAACTCGACAGCGAGATTGCGCGTCATCGTCTCATCCTTCTCTATATCTCTTTTCAGAGGCGGACGGACGATGAGAATAACGTCCGGCCGCCTAGCTAGACGGACCGTTGTCGCTCACGCGAAACTCCAAGGTTGAGTGCGGACGATGCGGCCGAGGCCGGACGTCGCTGCACGGATGAACGAGACATAGGCCGATTTGTTCACGGAGGCAACCGGGTTCCCGCTTTTTTCCATCCAAACTTTAGAAGTATGTTCCGGATGCTACAGGCTGTGGCGAAATGGCCGAACGGATGGCGCAGCCACCCCTGCAAGGCCTTGGAAGAAAGAAAAAATCTCCCCATATCGCAGTCGAAGGAGAGATTTATATGAGCCTGATTAGCCTGATCCTGAACATCCTGTGGATCATCACCGGCGGAATCTGGATGGCGGCGGGATGGCTGCTGGCGGCCATCGTCATGGCCATCACCATCATCGGTTTGCCTTGGGCACGCTCCGCAGTGAACATCGCCAGCTACACTCTCGCCCCCTTCGGACGGACCGCCGTGTCGCGTGAGGAGTGGGACGGCAGGACCGACTTCGGGACCAGCCCGCTGGGCATGATCGGCAACGTGATCTGGTTCGTTCTCGCCGGCTGGTGGCTTGCCCTGGGCCATCTGCTGACGGCCGTGGCGCTCGCCCTGACGATCGTCGGCATTCCGTTCGCCTGGGCGCACCTGAAGCTGGCGGTGATTTCGCTCTGGCCCGTCGGCAAGCGGATCGTGTCGAACGAGGAGCTGGAAGAACGTGCCCGCGCCGGCTACCGGATCCAGGGCTCCCACTAGGAGCCCTGCCCTTTCCGGCGGTGGAGCCGTGTCCCTCCGTCAGACGATCCGGTTCAGTTCCTGAACCCGGTCGTCCGGCAGGTTGAGGCGGGCCGCCAGATACTGAAGATAGGATTTTTCCGCCGGCGAGCCGGTGTCGATCGCCATTTCGGATGCGAGATAAACCTGCTCCGCCGTTTCCGGATCGGTCACGTCGCGCAGCAGGGCGTCGAGCGAACGGGGCTGCTGGAGTTCCTGCTCGATGGTGCGCCGGTCTTCCGCGTCCGCGCCGGCTTCGTCCAGCTTGCCGAGGATACGCTGCCGCTCGACGGCGGTGATCTGGCCATCGGCATTGGCCGCCGCGATCATGGCCCGGATGAGCAGCAGCGCCTTCTGATCTCCCATCGTCTCGGCAGCGGCCCTTGCCTCCGGTTGCTCATGCGGCTTGAGGGCCTGGACCAGACGCTCGCCTAGCGAAGGTCCCGAGCCGGTTCGCGGAGCGGTGGAAGCAGGAGGCGCGTTACCGGAACCAGCACCCTGCATCGTGCCGCTGCCGCTGCCGCTGCCGCCGAAGATCGACTCGCCGATCCCCGCCAGTCCGCCGCTGCCGAACATGCCGCCGGCCGAGGAACCGCTACCGGGCTGCTGCTGGCCGGAGGCCGGTCCCATGTTCTGCTGACGCTCCTGCCAAGCCTTGTAGGCGAGATAACCGAGGGAAGCGAGACCGGCGGCATTGCGGAAGCCGCCGCCGGAGACGTTGCCGGCCGCGAAGGATGGACCGCGCCGGCTGCGGCCGGCCATGCCGGTCGCAAGCATCGTTCCAAGGATGTTCTGAAGATTGGCCATGGGTCGTCCGCTCCCTTAAAATCGATTGATGACGGCAGTCGGCGTGCGGGTCAGCGCAGCGGCTTGATCTCGGAGTCTATTCCGGCGGCGGCCGGCACGTCCGGGTCGTAGCGCTGGGACTGTTCGAGCTGCTCCCGGGTCATATCGATCGTGGCGACCGTGCTGTCGGGGTTCAACTTAACATCCTTCCACGGAACGGCGACCTGCCGCTCGCCGAGACCGAGGACGCCGCCCCATTCCAGCACCACATAGTCGACCCGGCCATCAGGGGCCACCAGCAGGTTTTCGATCTTGCCGACCTTGCGGCCGTCGGCTGCCACGGCATCCGTTCCGATCAGCCTGTCGACCTGAGCTGGGGTCGCAGCCGGACCTTCGACCTTCGGCATCGAGTCGTGCGTCATCGGATTGGTGGCTTGCTGGGCCACCGCCGGAACGGCCAAAGCTAGTACGAGGGCGGTTGCGGCGGAGACTGCGATACGCATGGTGGGCCTGCGATGGTTGTTAGAACTGTCGGAGACCCAACCCCGTGCGGCTCCATAGGTTCCTGACTGCCCG
>NZ_JCACHA010000208.1:0-3328 GCF_059503625.1 Skermanella sp. | reverse complement strand
CCCCCCTGGTCCTGGCTGCATTGGCCGGCCTGTTCGCGGAGCGCTCCGGCGTGGTCGATATCGGCCTGGAAGGCAAGATGCTGGCGGGTGCCTTCGCCGCCGCCGCCGTCGCATCGGTCACGGGAAGTCCCTGGATCGGCCTTATGGCCGGCATCGCCGCCGGGTTCGCGCTGTCGATGGTCCACGCCTACGCCTCCGTCACCCATCACGGCAATCAGGTGGTCAGCGGCATGGCGATCAACATCCTGGTTTCCGGCCTGACGCCGACGCTCGCCTTCGCGTGGTTCCAGCAGGGCGGACAGACGCCCCTGCTCCAGCAGGGCGAGCGCTTCGATCCGATCGTCCTGCCCTTCGCGGACGCCATCGGCGACGCCGTCCCGATCCTCGGCCCGCTCTACCGCGAAGTGATCAGCGGCCACAACATCCTGGTCTATGCGGCAGCCCTGGCGGTCCCGCTGACCGGCTGGGTCGTCTTCCGCTCCCGCTTCGGCCTGCGCCTGCGGGCGGTCGGCGAGAACCCGAGCGCCGTCGACACCGCCGGCATCTCCGTCGCCAAGCTCCGCTATCAGGCGCTGACGATCTGCGGCGCGCTGACCGGCGCTGCGGGCGCCTACCTCTCGACCGCGCAGGGAGCGGGATTCGTCCGCGACATGACCGCCGGCATGGGTTATCTGGCGCTGGCGGCGCTGATCTTCGGCAAGTGGCGGCCCGGCCCTACCCTGGCGGCCTGCCTGCTGTTCGCCTTCGCCGACGCGGTGCAGATCCGGCTCCAGGGCGTCGATATCCCCGGCATCGGAGTCATCCCCGTCCAGTTCATCCAGATGCTGCCCTATGTGCTGACCGTGTTCCTGCTGGCGGGCTTCGTCGGCCGGGCGGTCCCGCCCAGGGCCATCGGCATTCCCTATGTGAAAGAGCGATGAGCAGCGAATTCGACACCATGATCCGCCACGCGGCGGAGGCGATGAAGAACGCCTACGCGCCCTATTCCAACTTCCCGGTCGGCGCCTGCCTGCGCACCGAAAGCGGTGCGCTCTATGCCGCCGCCAATGTGGAGAACGCGGCCTATCCCCAGGGCCAGTGCGCCGAAGCCAGCGCCATCGGCATGATGATCGCGGGGGGAGACCGCCGGATCGTCGAAGTCGTCGTGATGGGCGGCAAGCCGGGCGACGGCATGCTCTGCACGCCCTGCGGCGGCTGCCGCCAGCGCCTGCGCGAGTTCTGCGCGCCCGGCGTCCAGATCCACGTCTGCGGCCCCGAAGGGGTGCGCAAGACGGTGACGCTGGACGAGCTGCTGCCGTTCTCCTTCGGCCCCGAAAACCTGAGCTTCTGAGGAGCCAACCCGCATGTCCAGCACAGCCGCCACCCCGGAGGACGCAGCAAAGGTCATCGCTGAGCGCGCCCCCGGTTTCACGCCCCGCGTCGGCATCGTGCTGGGGTCCGGCCTCGGCGGGCTGGCGGAGCGGATCGAGGACGCCGTCACGATCTCCTACGCCGATCTGCCCGGCTTCCCCCGCCCCGGAGTTCACGGCCACGCCGGACAGCTGGTGCTCGGCACCCTTGGCGGCGAACCCGTCGCCTGCATGCAGGGCCGCGTCCACCTGTACGAGGGCACGGGACCGGCTGCCATCAAGCTCCCCATCCGTACCCTCAAGCTGGCCGGCTGCGAGACGCTGTTCCTGACCTGCGCCGCCGGTTCGCTCCGGACGGAAGTCGGCCCCGGCCGCCTGATGGCGATCACCGACCACATCAACATGCAGGGCACCAACCCGCTGGTAGGCCCCAACGACGACGCCTTCGGCCCGCGCTTCCCCAGCCTGACCGACGCCTGGAACCCCGACCTCACGTCGCACCTCGCCTGGACCGCCGAAGGACTGGGCATCGACCTTGCGACCGGCGTCTACGCGGCATGGCTCGGCCCGACCTTCGAAACGCCCGCCGAAGTCCGCATGTTGAAGCTTCTGGGCGCCGATGCCGTCGGCATGTCCACGGTGCCGGAGTGCATCGTCGCCCGCCATTGCGGCCTGGACGTCGTCGGCTGCGCCGTCATCACCAATCTCGGCGTCGGCCTTGGCGACGGCGAGGTCAGCCACGACCAGACGCTCCGCGCCGCCAATGCGGCGGCAGCCGACCTCGAGCGGCTGATCGTAGGATTCCTGGAAGGACTGGACCGTTGACCAAACTGGACGCGACCCTTAACCGCCTCGTCGAGGAGGCCCGCAACGCGCCGGCCAGTGCGGAAATCGCCGCCCGCGCCCTGCCCCTGCTCGACCTGACCAGTCTCAACGACGACGACACGGACGAGCGGATCGCGGCGCTGTGCGACCGCGCGGTCACGGAAGCGGGTGGCGTCGCCGCCGTCTGCATCTACCCCCGCTTCGTTCCGCTGGCCAAGCAACGCCTGTCGAACAAGGGCGTCGCGATCGCCACGGTAATCAACTTCCCGGCCGGCGGCACCGATGCCGCCGCCGTTTCCGCCGACACCAAAGCCGCCGTCAGGGCCGGCGCCGACGAGATCGACGTCGTCCTGCCCTGGCGCACCTTCCAATCGGGCGAGCGTACGATCCCGCACGACGTCCTCCGCGCCTGCCGCGACGCCTGCGGCGACGACGTCCTGATGAAGGTGATCCTGGAGACCGGCGGCCTGGACGATGCCGGCCTGATCGAGCAGGCGAGCCGCGACGCCATCTCCGCCGGGGCCGACTTCCTCAAGACCTCCACCGGCAAGCTCAACCCGGCCGCCACGCTGGAGGCCGCCGCGGTCATGATGGCGGTGATCCGCGACTGCGGCCGCCCGGTAGGCTTCAAGGCGGCGGGCGGCATCCGCGACACGGCGGGAGCCGCCGGGTACCTCCACCTCTCCAACGTCCTGCTCGGCCCCGGCTGGGCGACGCCCGCCACCTTCCGCTTCGGCGCCAGCGGTTTGCTGGATGCGCTGCTCGCCGATCTGGGTCAGAATACGACTGGCCAGAAGCCGCCCGGCGGCTATTAGAGCGCTTCTGATTATGATGGAATGCCCACAACCGTCATGCCAAGATCAAATTCCATATGTGCCAAACTATGGCGTTCCTGTGCGTCACGCAGGTGATATCGTTTCCCCTTTCCGTCATACCCGGACTTGATCCGGGTACCTCCCTTCAGGAGCTGAGAGGGTAAAATCAGGACTTCTGCTTGAAGTCCTCCCGTCAGTCTCCGCCAGGAGGTGCCCGGATCAAGTCCGGGTATGACGGAATTGTTGCGAATATTTTAGTCGGACATAAGAAGAGCGACCAAAGCCATGCTCCCCCAGGAAATCATCCGGATCAAACGCGACGGCGGCCGTCTGAACGAG
>NZ_JCACHA010000207.1:0-3343 GCF_059503625.1 Skermanella sp. | reverse complement strand
CCACTATCAGCGGCTCTGATGAGTCAAGCAGGTGTGCTCTCGCCCTGAGCACGTATGGCGGGCGCTCTCCTGACGAAAACCTGCAATCCCTCGAAATGCCCAAAGTCAAGCTGAGAATTTGTGGCAATCATTGCAACCATCTTTGTTCCCATATGTTGTTTGCACAAGTTTATGCCAGCTTAAAAGAAAGATAATTGCTAACTCGGTATGAGGCCAAGCGAAGGGTGCATGAGCATGCGGGTTATTGTTGTCGAAGATGAGGCTATCATTGCCTTATGTATTGGAATGACTCTCCAGGAAGCCGGGCATGAGGTCATGGGGCCAGTGGCCAGCTTCGACAGCTGTTTGAAGCTGGTTGAACAGGAGGTGCCCGAGCTGGCGCTGATCGACATCAATCTTGAGAAAGGCGGCAGCGGGATAGATGTGGCGCGCGTATTGCTGGAGCGCTGGAGAGTGATGTCGATCTTTGTCAGCTCCCAGCACAGGCAAGCACGGGATAACATGGAAGCGGCGATCGGCTGCCTGGACAAGCCCTTTGCGACCAGAAGTCTGGTCGAAACTGTCGAAGTCGCGAAGGATCTCAAGCAAGGTGTCATCCCTCTTACTTTGCCAAAGGGACTGGATCTATTTGTGGGCGGTCGTACCGGTGACATGCATTAAGTGCTGATCTGTCGTTGATAACGTTGGACACCGGGTTGTTCATAGGGAAGAACCGATGGTAAATCCGAAGAACAACCCGAAGTTGCCAACGAGTTCTGGCGAAAGGGCCTGATTGATGGTCAGTCACCGCTGGAGCGCCTACTCGCAAGCGCGAGGCAGCCCTCCAGTTTTTGTGTGACCCATGGCTTGATGCGGTGTCGCGGGAAATCGGCGTCGAGGTTCTACCGGCTGGAGCGCTGGCGTGACAAGGCGCTGTCGGCAATCCAGCCGACAGCGCTCCGCCCGGGCACGCGATCCCAAACGGCCGGTCGATGACACAGTCTGCTCGCCGCCATCCAAGCCGGCCCCGCCGCCTCACCCTTCTCGAGCAGGGGCACTGCAAGGTCTGGGTCCGCCTACACTATGGTCCAGGTCTGCCGGTTGGCCGCGACCGCGTGCTGCGCCTGATGCGTGATCATCAGCCGCTCTCACCGTTGCGGCCGCCGCGTCCGGCCGACGATCATGACGGCACCACTTTGACCGAGGCTCCGGACCTGCTGTGAGGAGTCGGCGCCACGCTGGTGCAGATAGTCGAGGAGGGTCGGGTCTGCGTGGTCGCCGCCATCGACCACGTCAACTCCGAGGTCTTCGGGCATCACATAACTGGCCAGAAGATGTAGTCAAACGGGCTTCAAAAGCCAGACCACCGACAATGGTAATAATGAACAACAAACAGCTTGAAGCTATAGTTGTGGATTGGTTTGATTGCCGGACAAAACGTCTATACAAAAACTTCATAAACCCTCTCACCCCCTGAGAGTTTTCGTACCTCGACCCGGCGTCTCGGGCATTGTTCTATGGTAAGGAATGGCACGTGGCGACTATCAAGGGCGGCAACGCCAACGACATCAAATACGGCACGACATCCGCCGATCTCATTTATGGCTACAGCGGCAATGATGTGCTCTATGGCCGGGACGGTGGCGATCAGATCTGGGGCGGGATCGGTGATGACCGGATCTGGGGCGAAGCCGGCAACGATATCCTGCGTGGTGAGGACGGCCGGGATACCATCTACGGCGGTAGTGGCAATGATACCATCTACGGCGGCATCGGTGATGATATCCTTTATGGCGACGCCGGCACCGATACGCTGAACGGCGATGCAGGCAACGACGTGCTCAAGAGCGGGACCGGTGCTGGCCATCTCAACGGCGGTGACGGCAACGACACGCTTTACTATAACCCAACCGCCGGATCAGTACTCGCGATCGGAAGCTCCCTGGCAGGCTCCCGCATGCTCGGCGGTGGCGGGGAAGATACACTGCACTTCTATAACGACGCCACGAACAACGGCACCCCGGTGCGAACCTTCATCGCGTACAACGACGACGGCTACGGCTACCTGAACTACAGCAACGGCGAAGACATGGTTGCGGTGGGGCGGTTCAGCGGGATCGAGATGCTGATCCTGCACGGCCAGGGTGGTGCTGATTATATCGCCGACCTCTACGGAGCCGGACCGAAGAGTGTCACCGGCACGGCAGCTTCTGACAGCTTCTACGGCGGCTTCGGAAATGACCAGTTCGACGGTGGCGCGGGGGATGACGAATTTCTCAGCGGCGGTGGCAACGACACCTTTATCGGCGGCGCCGGCAACGACAGGTTCATCTTCGACTTCGTCGAGGCTGGAACGACAAAGATCACTGGCTTCAGCGGGGCCGGTGCGGCTGGTGGCGACACAATCCGCTTCGACCCATCTATGGCTCCCAAGGTGACCGTTTCCGGCGGCGGCACGACGTTCGATCTTGGCGACGGCATGGTGGTCACTGTTGATGCGGTCGGCCTGGTTAAAGGTATCGATTACCTCTTCTCCTGATCCTGAGCGGCACTGATGCTGTCCCGAAAATTGAGGGTTTCACGACGTAATGATGCTTTTTGACGCACCCCCACACATTGCCATGTTTCCTGATACTCTCGTGTCTGGCGACTGGATCGGCTCGCCCGATCCCTTCGCCAGTTGATCGAGACCGTCGAGTTTATGGTCGAACGCGGCGTCGGGCTGTGAAGTCAATCACGGAAGAGATCGTCACCAGCACGCCCGGCAGGCGGCTTGTCTTCCATATCTTCGGCAGCATAGCGGAATTCGAGCGGTCGCTGATCCGGGAGAGGAAGAAGGCGGACGTCGCTGCGGCGAAGGCGCGGAGGCGAAAAGGCGAGCGCCCGCCGAAGCTGGCAGGCGAGCGGGCGGAGCATGCTCGCAACCTGCTTAACACCGGATCGTCGGTATCGGCGGTCGCACGCTCGAGGGCATCAGCTGGTCTACGGTACTGAAGGCAACGAGGGAGCTTAAGTCGGCATGACGATAACTTCACCGAACTGATGGCTGCCGCGAACGAGAGCAAGGTCGGCCGCAACGCCGGCCAGTGGACCTCCGGTGCCTGTAAGGTGTGGCGCGAAGCCGAGCCGGAGGATGCCCGACTGCTGGAGGCGGCACTGGCATGGGAACTCGCGACTGGGCGTAAGGCGGGGCAGGGCGACGAGGCCGCGGTGCGTGATCGGCGCCGCGCGATGGACGAGGCCACGGCGGCCATGAGGGCGAAGCAGGAAAGTTCCTCTACGATATAGTTAGAGGATCTGACAAAAAAGGAAGACAGGCATGTTCACCTGCTTTTTTCATTGAACCATTTTGATGGTCGGATCA
>NZ_JCACHA010000206.1:0-3343 GCF_059503625.1 Skermanella sp. | reverse complement strand
CGGGAGGCCGTATATAGGGCGGCACCCCGAACCCTGTCCAGGGCTTTTTTCAGCCCGTTTCGATTTTTTATGCCGGGACCACCTGATCCAGCGTGTGGACCTGGACCACCCCCGCCCCAAGCCGACGGCGGGCGACATCGCACAGATGCGGATGATGGGTGAAGAACAGCACTTGGGTCTGACGGCTGAGATCGTGAAGCACGCTCAGCGCCGCCCCTGCCCGTTCGTCGTCGTAGTTGATCAGGAGATCGTCGGCGATAAAGGGGATCGGCTCGGCACCCGCTACGTAAAGCTCGATCGCTGCAACACGCAGCGCCAGGAAGAGCTGGTCGCGCGTACCGTCGCTCATGCCGGAGACGTCCACCAGCTGCCCTGTCCGCCGCTCGCCCTTGAGAATCGCTTGGTCGCGGTCGTCATACTCGACCTTCAAGCCCGTGTAGTTGCCCAGCGTCAGCGTATGGAACAGTTCGCCCGCCCGCCTGAGCAGCGGCCCCTGCTGTTCCTGCCGGTACCGGTCGATCGCCTGCCGCAGCAGCAGGGCGGCAGTCCGCGTCCTGGCGTAGGTCTCCACCGTCTCGCGGAGATCGGCCAGCGCCTCCTGCGCTTCCTGAGCCGCGGTGCCGCCTCCCCTTCCCCGCTCCATCTCGGCGAGGCTCTGGCGCAAGCGCTGCAACTCACCGCCCAGATCGGTACCCTGAGAGTGGAGGTCGGCGATTTCCTCGGTGATCCTTTGCAGGTCCGCATGCAGAAGATCGGGGTCGCAGTCCGCCACCTCGGCGGTCAGTTGAGGAATGTTCAGGCCATCGCCGGATGACAGAAGCTGCCGCCGCAACTCGTCCCGGCGTTCCTCAGCCTGTCGCCGAACCGAAGACCGGTGTATCGCTTCAGCCAAGGCCTCGTCGTCGGAGCAATGCGCCTCACGGCGTAACGCGTCGAGGGTCGCCTCCGCATCCCGATGGTTCTGAACGGCGCGGGCGACATCCTCGCGAGCCGCTTCCAGCCTTGCGGTCAATTCGCGGTGGCGGTCGGCATCCCGGCGCGCCTGCTGAAGCCGGGTCAGCAGCAGTCCGGCAAGGTCGATGGCATCGCCGTCCGCCGGAATCGCCAACGCCGTCGCCAGATCGGCGACCTCGGAACCGAATCGCCAGCAATTCTCGTTGATCCGGTCGACCCTGTGCGAAAGGTCGCGGATCGCTTCCAGCCGCCGGTCCAGTTCCTCGAGCAGCGTCAGGGTTTCCTCGACCCCAGCCGGTGTGGCCGTCGCCTCGCGCCCCAGCCTCTCCATCAGCTTCGCCCACGAAAGCTGCCATGTGTCGAGCGCCTTGGCACAGGCGTCACACTGATGCTGGGCTTCGATCACCAGCACCCGCTGTTCGACCAGCCGGTCGAAGCAGCTTTGACGCTGAGCCGATGCCTGGGTCAGCCGCTGCACCAGAGCCTCCCCCTGCCGCACAAGGATACCGAGAGTCGCTTGCGGCGGCACCAGCGCTCCATGGTCCGCAAGGGCCGCCGCCAACTGAGTATGGACACCGCCGAGATCGTCGGCCATGCGGCGGCAGGAGGTTTCGAGCTCCCGCGCCGCCTGGGCGTCCCGGACGATGCCGACTACGCGCGCCAGCCACGACGCCATCTCGCGCGGGGTTGCCGGAGCAAGCCCCGCCGGACGCCAAGCCGCGTTCCAGTCCGCCTGCAATTCGGCACGGGTACGCTCGCACGAAGTCGCCTCGTGGGCGGCGGATGTCAGGCGCCGCACCGTGTCCTCCCGCCGCGACGTCAGTTCGGCGTAGCGGGCGACCCGTTGCGCCTCCGCTTCCTTGCGATCGACAAGGGCGTCGGCGGCCCAGACCGAGCTTTCGTAGAACCCTGGCAGGTCGTGGGTCGAATCGAACAGCTCGGCCTCGTCCTTCGTCAGCGACGGCTGGTCGCCGTCGATGAAGGTCCGGCGCACGACGTTCCAGCCGAGGTCGCGCCGCCGCCGCGCTTCCGCGATGGCATCGGCCGTCGGGATCTCGCTGGTGCCTTTCAGCGCCGCGATCTCGGCATCGAGCTGACTGAGCTGGGCGCGGAAGTCGTCCGCCTTCTCGCGTGCCCGGTTCGACCGGATCGTCAATTCCCCGAAGTCGGCCTCGAACCGCGCGACCGTGCTGTCGTCCAGCACCTTGGCCTGGATCAACTCGTCCAGGCTGCCCTGCCACAGCGGCAGCCCCGTGACCTGCGCGGCGATCCGCTCCTTCAGCGTCCGTAGTCTGGTCTGCCCCTCGGACAGGCTCTGCTCCACCGTACCGCGCGCCTTGGCTTCGGCGACAGCAGCGTGGAGCACCGACGAATCGGCCGGAGTCCCGATGACATCGAGCTGCGATTCGAGCTTGCCGGCTTCCGTCCGGCACCGGCCAAGCTGTTCGGCCGCCGCATCGGCACGGGCGCGCAGCTTGCCCTGCTCGGCGATCAGCGCGCGGACATCGGCCAAGATGGACCGGGGCGGGATCGCCTCCACCGCGCGTTCGATCGGCAGGTCGGAGCCGAGCCGGCGCAGCAGATCGAGCGCCTGCTCACGAAGCTGGCGAAGCTCGCCATCCCGCTTCGGCAGGTCGGAACGCTGATCGCGGACGGCGCCGCGCTGCTCGTGAAGGCCCTCGATATCGCCGCCACGGGCAAGGATCTCGGCGGGAATGGTAAGCCCGGCCAGTTCCGCTTCGAGCCCTTGGACGACGGTCGTGCAGCGTTGGGTATCGCGCAGGGCCTCGTCACGCCGCCGCATCGCGGAAATCCGCCGGTCGGACGCGTCCTCCGCCAGGGCCACCGCGTCCGCCAGACCGGCAAGCGACTCCTCGAGTTCGGCGATCTGGCGAACCATGGGAAGAGTCCGCCTGATCCGCTCGGCCTTGGCGCGGGCGGATTGCAGGTGGCTGAGACGCTCCCGGTTCTCGCCGATCCGGCTTTCGACCGCATCGGCCTCCGCTTTGGTCTGACGCCACTCGTCGCCGCTGACCGCTGCCTCGCGCAGTCGCTTCCGCGCATCACCATGACGGTCGAGCGCCTGATAGAACGGCTTGGATGCCACCCGGCGCGGGGTGAAGAGCGCGTTCGCCTCCGCGTCCAGGTCGGCCAGCACCTGCGACAGCCCGAGCACCCCGGCCCCCGCACCGAACAGGCTTTGCCCGACATCCCCGCGCGCCGCCAGGATGTCCTCGCCGCCCCGGCGCAGCCGGTTATGATCGAGGCCGAACATGCCTTCGAAGAAATCGCGGTCGATCGGCCCCAGGAACGCGGCCAGCGCCGCTTCAGGCAGGCTGCTACTGCCGTCGGCACCGAGAAGCGTGTTCTGCCGCCCTTTCCGGCGCTG
>NZ_JCACHA010000205.1:0-3346 GCF_059503625.1 Skermanella sp. | reverse complement strand
CTGGGAAGACATCCCGACCAGCGTCGAAGGCGCCGAGGAACGCATCCTCGAAGCCTACAGGGCCATCCGCGAGCGCTTCCCCGGCAAGCCTATCCTGGTCGGGGAAGTCGGCTGGCCCACCGCCGGGCGGACGCGCGGGCCGGCGGAAACCGGTCTGGTCAACAAGGCGCGCTTCATCAACCAGTTCGTCCGCATGGCCGAGCGCGAGGGCTTCCAGTACAACATCGTCGAAGCCTTCGACCAGGGCTGGAAATCGGCCAACGAGGGCACCGTCGGCGCCAATTGGGGCCTCTACTCGACCGACAGGGAGCGCAAGTTCTCGCTGGCCGGTCCGGTGGTCGAGAACCCTTACTGGGTCCGCCACTTCGCACTGTCGAGCGGTCTCGCCGTCCTGGCCGTCCTGATCGCCGCCGCGACGACGCCGGGGCTGGTGTCCAGGCTGCGGCCCGGCCGGGCGATCCTGCTGGCCCTGCTGGCCCAGGGCATGGCGAGCGCCCTGGTCCTGGCGGCCCATGTCGCCTGGACCGAAACCTACTACACGTTCGAGACGATCCGCGCGGCGCTGCTGTTCGCGCTGGAAGCCGTACTGGCAGTGGCCATCCTCGAATCGGCGGCGCGGCTGCTGACCGATCCTTCCGGCAAAAGCACCGGCCGGTTCGCCCATCTAGGCGACGCCGCGGCCACCCTGATGGCCGCCGTCGCCATCGTCGCGACAGCGCTGCTGGTGTTCGACGGGCGCTACCGCGACTTCCCGGTCCCCGACTATTTCGTGCCGGGACTGGCCTTGCCGGCATTGGGGCTGATCCGGGTCATGCTACAGGGCGGTGGCGCCAAAGCCTTCACGGTGTATGGCGCCCTGACCGGCCGGCCCGGCGGGCCGGCCCCGGCGCCGGCCGTTTCCGGACAGCCGCTTTCCCTCTCCGGACTGGCGAAAGCGGCCCCCGCCGCAATGGCGTTCACGGTGCTGCTTCTGCTCGGCGCGGTCGGGATAGTGATTCGCGAAGGCGGCGGAAATACCGAGGCATTGCAGTGGGCAGGCCTCCTCGTGATGACGTCGATCCCGTTCGCGGCGGCTTTGCTGCTGGCCCGCGGCGGCGTTTCTAAGTCCGAAGACATTTTATCAGCATCTCATTAACCATATCAAAACCCGACCCGACGACCCTGTCCTTCCAGTTACGGAGGACAGGAGGGGGCGGGGATGCCTCGGTGGATTTCATCTATACCAGCGCGGCTGACGGCAGCCGCCGTCGCATTGGGCTGCACGGCTTCATCCCGAGCCGAGCCCGTCGTGGACATCAACAGCGCGGTCGCGGCCGCCGGACAGCAGACGCGGGCGGTCATCGCTCGCCTCAACGATCTTCACGCCTCGCATGCCGGCGGGGCGCCCAATGGCGGCATCCGCACCGAAAGGCTGCGGCTGGAGTTCGACGAGAAGCAGGTGCCGCTGCGCGCCTTCTCCCGCTTCATGCCGTCGCTGCTGAAGGATGAGCGGACCGGCCCGATCGGAAGCTTCTTCAGCGGCAGCGCCCGGCTGGCCCAGAAAGCCGGGCGCCACCAGAACGGCGAGACCTATCTGGAGACGCCCGGCTTGACGGCCGGGGCCGACATGCAGGTCGGCCAGCACAGTTCCATCGGCGTTGCCGGCGGCTATATCGCCACGGCCGAAAAGCTGTCGGGCCGCAGCCTTGCGGTCTACGGCGCCCATATGGTCAATCCCGGCCTGACCCTCGACGCCATCGCCGGCACCGGCGATCTGTCGTTCTCGGCTGCGCAAGGGAGCGCGGGCGGAGCGGACAAGGGCAACCTGCTGTTCGGCGGGATCGGGATGCGGCAGGAAGCGAGGTTCGGCGACAGCCTGGTGCTGGCGGCCCTGACCCGCTTCAACTATGCCTCCGCGAATGCCGAGATGGCCCATGCATCGGGCGAGATGGCGACCGGCACGCTCGGCATCCAGGCCAGCTACCGCATCGACTACCTGTGGGGAACGCTGACGCCGCGCGCCGGGATCGAGCATATCCAGGAAATGGCCGACACGGCGGTCCAGCCGACGGTGACCAGCATCCGCTTCGGCCTGACGGCCCTTCACCGCGACGGCGGCATCCTGACGATCGATCACTCCACTACCCAGACCCGCGACCACACGGTGCGGGCGGCCTTGAAGATGAAGTTCTGAACCGCAGACTTCCCGGTTCAAGATGTCGCGCCGGCACATGGCGCTTGGTGACATCGGGGTGATGGATCATTCTCGCGTGGCGATTGCTCCCCGGGAGACCCATGCACCATTCAGCGACGCGCTCCACCGCAGCGGCCACCGCCAGGCTGGTGCCCGTGCTGATCACGGCAATGTGCCTCCTGCTGGCCTGTCCTGGGCCGTCGCCGGCGCAGAATGCCGGCAGGACCGTCATGCTGGTCGACGAGACGGCGGTCCATGCGCTTGGCCCCGACCTGGAAGTATTCGCCGACGAGACGGGGCGGCTGACCATAGATCAGGTCGCCACGCCCGAGTTCTCGATGAACTTTACGCCTTCCACCCAGGACGAACCGGGCTTCGGGATCACGCGGTCCGCGATCTGGAGCAGGATCACTCTCAACAGCATCCTGTCTGTGGAGCGCGAATGGTTCCTGGTCTACCGGCAGGCCCTGGTCGACAGGATATCGGTCTATGTCCCGCGCCCGGACGGCGGCTGGACCGAGATGAACAGCGGCATGCTGTCGCCGAACCGGTACTTCATCTTCCCGCATCGCTATCCGGTCTTTCCCCTGGGTCTCCAGCCGGCCGAACAGCCCACCATCTATATCCGGATCGAGAACCGCGATACGCTGCGGCTGCCCCTGGTCGTCCAGTCCGTCGCCTCGCTCTACGCTTCCGACCGGTCCGAGCAACTCCTGTTCGGCATGCTGTTCGGCATCCTGATCACGGTCTGCGTCTATCTGTTCTTCATCTGGCGCGTGATGCGGGAGCATAGCCAGATCTTCCTGATCACGATGCAATTGATGATCACGATCTATATCTCCTCCACCTCCGGTTTCCTGAGCGAGTACCTGTGGAGCGGGATGCCCTGGATGGCGGGTGCGTCGGTCCAGACAGCCATCCTGCTGGTCCTGATTTCCGGCCTGCTGTTCGGCCGGAGCTTCGTGCCGATCGACCGCCTGATGCCGCGCCACCGCAAACTCATGGGGGGACTGGTGGCCGTGCTGGCGATCCTGATCCCCCTGGGCTTCATCGACCGCCGCGTGGTCAACACGATGCTGCCCTGGTGCGTCCTCGTCATCTTCGCCGTCGCTCCCCATTCCAGCGTCGTCGCGATCCGTGCCCGGATCGACGGTGCCGTGGTCTTCACCGCCG
>NZ_JCACHA010000204.1:0-3346 GCF_059503625.1 Skermanella sp. | reverse complement strand
CGCTCACGCACCCCGGGCACCACCTTCGCGCATGGCGGTGAGTTCCACCGGGCTTTCCGATGCCGCCACCCGAACGCCGGCGGCGGGACGGAGAGCGGACAGGTCGACCGGAGCCGGCAGGGAAGAGGCAGACGGCGAGGCCGGCCGGTCGAGCAGCAGCGGCATGGCGGGGCAGGTATCCGGCGCGTCGATGGCTTCGCCGATCATGGCGGTCATCCGCGCCAGGGCGGCTTCGGTCAACGAGAAGCCGTAAAGGATGGCGCCGGCGACGAAGGCGAATCCGGAAACCAGGACGATGGCCGTGCGGTGGTCCATCAGGCCGCCGACGACCTCGGTCGCGAAACCGTAATTGATCGCGCGGAGCAGACCGCTTCCCATGCCGATTTCGATCGCCGTCGCGACGATCAGGCCGGCGAAACCCACGCACGACAGCAGCAGTCCGGAAGTCTTCATTTCATTTCCATCCCAGCAACAGAGTGATCCATTAAACAGACTGGGTTGGATTGTAGGTAAATTGCCGGAAATTCCCGCCCGCCCCGAGGGGGTGGACGCCCGGTCCTCCGCCCTACGCCGATGGATGGGGCGGCGTGGCGCGGACGATAGCCCCGGTAGGGGATAGCGACAGGGGGATGGCAGTATCCGTGGGATCTTTGTCATTGCTGCCGGAATTGGGGCCGGGGATACTGCCGCCATGACCAGCACCGCCCCCCTTCCTTCGCAGCGCCGCATGGCCGTCCTGGCCTATCCCGACGTCCAGATCCTCGACGTGACCGGCCCCTTGCAGGTCTTCTGCCATGCCGGCTATCCGGTCGAGATCATCGGGGTCGAGGCCGGCCCGGTCCGCACTTCGTCCGGCATGCAACTGGTGGCCGAGCGGGGCATCGGCGACGTCGACGGCGGCATCGACACGCTGCTGGTGGCGGGCGGCAACGGGTTCGCGGGACCCGCCGGCGATCCCAGGGTGCTGGAGTGGCTGCGGGCGATGCGGCCGCGCGTCCGGCGCTTCGGCTCGATCTGTTCCGGCGCCTTCATCGTCGCGGCGGCGGGGCTGCTGGACGGCCGCCGCGCCGTCACCCACTGGGCACGGTGCGACGAGTTCCGCGCCGCCTTTCCACAGGTGAGGCTGGAGCCGGACGCGCTGCATATCCGCGACGGCGACATCTATACCTCGGCCGGGGTGACCGCCGGGATGGATCTGGCGCTTGCCATGGTCGAGGAGGACCGGGGCCATCGCGCGGCGCTGGACGTCGCCCGTCAGCTGGTGCTGTTCCTGAAGCGGCCGGGCGGGCAGTCGCAGTTCAGCACGCACCTGACGCCGGAAGCCGACGGCCTGTCGCCGGTCCGGGCCGTTCAGGACTGGGTCCGCTCGACGCCGGGAGCGGACCTGCGGGTCGAGGCGCTGGCCGACCGCGCCGGCATGAGTCCCCGCAACTTCGCCCGCGTCTTCCTGCGCGAGACCGGGACGACGCCGCTGAAGTTCGTCGAGGCCACGAGGATCGACGCCGCCCGGCGGCGGCTGGAACGGACCCGCGACCCGGTAGAGCGCATCGCCGCCGAGTTGGGCTTCGGCACGGCGGAAACGATGCGGCGGACCTTCCTGCGCCGGCTCGGCGTGACGCCGCAGGGCTACCGCACCCATTTCCGCGCACTGCCGCCTGTTTCGGCATCCGGAGAGGACGCCGGTGCGCCCGAGCATATCGACGTGAAGCATTTCGACATCAAGGAAGAAGACGATGTGGTTCCTGCGTGAGGGGCGCGACGCCCTGCTGCTGACGGTCTGTCAGGCGCTGTTCTGGGCCGGCCTGCTGGTCAGCATCACCCTGACCGGGCTGATCGGCCAGATCATAGCGCCGGACTCGGCGCTGGCGACCTTGCCGGTCGCCTTGCTGATGGCCGCCAACATCGTCCTGACCCGGCCGATCTCGCTGCTGATGCAGCGCCATGGACGGCGGGCCGGCTTCTCCCTCGGCGCGCTGGCCGGAGCGCTCGGCGGGCTGATCTGCGTCGCCGGCATCTTCCACGCCGACTTCACGGTCTTCTGCCTGGGCAACGTGGTGCTGGGCGCCTATCAGGCGGCGGCGCAGTATTACCGGCTGGCGGCGGTCGACAAGGTCGCGCCGGAACGGCGGGGCCGGGCGGTCTCCCTGGTGCTGTCGGGCGCCATCCTGGCGGCGCTGGCGGCGCCGCCGCTGGCCTTGTGGACCAAGGACCTGTTCGCCCCGGTGACGTTCGCCGGCTCCTTCCTGGCGCTGAGCGTGCTGAGCGTCGCGACCCTCGTCCCCCTGGCGCTGCTGTCGCCCCATTCCGCCGCATCGGCGGAGGCACGGGGCGGCGGCAGGCCGATGGGCGAGATCCTGCGCCAGCCGATCATGATCGCCGCCCTTGTCAACGCGGCGGCCGGGCATGCCGTGATGGTGCTGGTGATGAACGCCACTCCCCTTGCCATGGTCGCCTGCAACCACACGGTCGGCGACGCGGCCGGCGTGATCCGCGCCCACGTGCTGGGGATGTTCGTGCCGTCGTTCTTCACCGGCAAGCTGATCGACCGGCTGGGCGCTCCCGCCATCGCGGCGGCCGGGGCGGCGATCCTGGCGGCGAGCGCCATGGTGTCCGCCTGGGATCAGGGGCTTGGCCATTTCCAAGTCGGGCTGGTGCTGCTGGGTCTCGGCTGGAACTTCATGTACATCGCCGGCACGACGATGCTGACCCAGTCGTACCGGCCGGAAGAGCGGGGCAGGGTGCAGGGGATGGCGGAGATGACGATAGCGGCCTGCGCCGCCCTGGCGTCCTTCGGCTCCGGCGGTTTGCTGAACGCCTTCGGCTGGCAGGCGGTGAACATGGGAGCGGCCCCCGTGCTGGCGGTGAGCCTGGGGGTGACGCTGTGGTACGCCGCCGGACGGCGGCGGGTGGCGGAACTGGCGTGACGGCAAAACGATGACATCAGGGGCGTAAATTTTTCCGCTTCCGGCGTCATTGTTGGTCACTAGGCGTCACTGTTTTCGGAGTGGGCGTCACTATCGGGGAGGGGCTTTGTATGACCATGGTCCTGTCCTTTCGAAAAAGCGTGGAACGTACTTAAATGTCATCATTCGTGGTGGGAGGGCCGGACGGCCTGGCTGATTCACGATGTCGAAGATCCCGGGCAAGGCCCTGGATCGAGGATATAGCACATCATAGTTTAAGAATACTTTCCTTTACGATCACCCGCCGCCTCGTGCCGGTCGCGGTGGATCGGGCCGGCGCGGAACTCAGAGCCGATATAGTTCACTGGTGACGACGCTCTAGGCCCAGTACCGTTGAGTAGCATTTCATCAAAATGAAAGACTCACAGCGGGTTTTTGGATGA
>NZ_JCACHA010000203.1:0-3351 GCF_059503625.1 Skermanella sp. | reverse complement strand
GCAGCCTGGCGGAGAGCAACCTTCAGCTCTATGAATTGACCCGGACGCTGGAGCGGCAGGTCGACGAACGTACGGCCGACCTGCGGGCGTCGCTGGCCGATCGGGAGGCGCTGATCGAGGAGATCCATCATCAGACCCGCAACAATCTCCAGATCATCGCCAGTCTGCTCAACCTCCAGGCCAATCGCATCGGCGAACAGAGTGCCGCCGAAGTCCGCAGGAGCCTTGCCCGTATCCAGTCCATGAGTCTGGTTCATGGACTCGTTTTCGATGACGGAAGCCGTGCCGATACTCCTGCCTTGCCTCTGTTGACCGAGCTGTGCCGGCAGTTGGCATCGAAGGATGAGTCGTCCGGCGGCATCGCCATCGACGTGAACGGTCAAACCGGCCGTATCCCGCTGAATGCCGCCAGTCCACTCGGGCTGATCGTTGCGGAATTGGTCAGCAATGCTCTCAGTCACGCCTTTCCGGATGCGTCCGAGCATTTTGTCGAGGATCGCCGGGTCCGGGTCGAGGTTTATGGAAATCCGGCGACCAACTGCATCGTCATCCACGACAACGGCATAGGCATGGACCCCAGTGCGGCCAACGACCGGCGTGGGCTCGGCTTGCTGCTTGTCAGGACCCTTGCCCGGCAAGCCAACGCCGAAGTGCGCTTCCTGCGGGACAATGGGACGAAGGTAGAGATCCATCTGCGCAACCGCCAATCCGGTACCTGAAGATGGCGGCCGGATAAGCGGTGGCTGGCGAAGATGATCGGCAGAGATGATAGGATGGCGGCCGCGCCGTTCGAAGTTCGGCCGCCGCCTGCCGCCCCGTCCCGGAGTCGAGCCTGTCCACCCTTGTCATCGTCATACCCGCACTGAACTGCGCTGCAAGCCTGGAGCGGACGCTCGGGTCGATCTCGGGAACCGCCAGAGATGCCGGGTGGCCGATCGTGGTGGCGGACGGCAACTCGGCCGACGCGACCGTGACCGTCGCCAAACGGCATGCAGCCTGCACCGTCTCTGCCGAACCCGGGCGCGGGGTGCAACTGTCGGCAGGCGCCGGAGTGGCGATCCGTGACCTGCGAGCGGAGTGGTTGTTCTTCCTGCATGCCGACAGCATTCCGGAACCGAACTGGCAGGAGGCCTTGGCCGCGTTCATATGCAAGCCGGAAAACAAGGCTTGCGCCGCCTATGGGCGGTTCGAACTCGACGATCAATCTCCGGCAGCGCGCCGACTGGAGTCGATGGTGGCATGGCGATGCCGCTGGCTGGGCCTGCCTTACGGCGATCAGGGACTGCTTGTCCATCGGGACCTTTATCAGTCGGTCGGCGGATTTGCGCCCATGGAACTCATGGAAGATGTCTCGATCGTCCGCAGGATCGGACGGCACCGGTTGATCGGGCTGCCGATCGGCATTACGACTTCGGCTTCCCGCTACCGGAAGGACGGTTATATCCGCCGTCCGCTGCGTAACCTTACCTGTCTGGCACTCTATATGATGGGCGCAGCGCCGCCGCTGATACGGCGGCTCTACTACAGGCGAAACCAACCCGGGTAGGAACGTGCCGCTTCGCCGCCATCTCATTGTCTTCGCACGTGAACCCCGGCTGGGCAGGGGAAAGCGCCGGCTCGCCGGCAGCATCGGCCCGGTGGCGGCTGTCCATTTCCAGCGCGTGGCGCTTCGGACCCTGCTGTTCCGCCTCGTCCGGGATCGCCGCTGGACGACTTGGGTAGCGTTGACCCCGGACCGTGGGCAAATGCCCGCAAGGCCGCTGGGTGTCGAGATCCGCGCCCAGGGCGGCGGCGATCTCGGCGAACGGATGAGACGCCCCATGCGCCGTCCTCCACCGGGTTTGCCGCCGGGACCGGTGGTGGTTATCGGAAGCGACATTCCCGATATCCGCAGCCATCACGTCTGGCAGGCATTCCGGACGCTGGACAGGTACCCGTTCGTCTTCGGCCCGGCACGGGACGGAGGCTACTGGCTGGTTGGAGCGCGACGGCGTCCGGCGGAGCCGCCCGACTTCTTCGGAGGCGTAAGATGGTCCACGGGACACGCTCTGGCAGATACCCTGAACAACCTCGATCCGGCACAGGTTGGGGATCCTCTGCCGATCCTGGAGGATGTCGACGTCCCGGAAGCCTGGAAGCGATGGCGCCGGCATCCATCTTTCGCATTCACGTCAAATTGAACGGCGGCCGCTTTGACTGGGAACGGCCATCCTCCATACTCCGTTCATGATATCGGATACGCTCCTTCAAGCCATACATCGGCGTCTGATCCGCTTAGCCGATTACGAAGCGGTGAGGCTGGAAGACCTGATCCCTCTTCAGGGAACCGGCCTTGCCCATGATCACGTCAGGATCACGGGACGTAGCGTGCTGCTGCGCGTGCCCAAGCAGAGCCAGCTCGCGCTCTCGGCGACGGTCAACCTGACCTATCAGGCGGCGTGCTTCGAGCGGGCGGCGCCCGGACGCCACGTCCCCGGACTGCATGCCGTCCTGATGCCGGACGAGACGGTGCCGCTGGGGGCGCTGCTGGTCGACGAGGTTCCAGGCCGTCCACCCGTCCTGCCGGACGACCTGCCGGCGATCATGAGTGCGCTTGCATCCATCCACTCCCTGCCGGTCCCGCCGGAACCGGCCCGTGCCCCGCTACGCGACCACGCCGATCCTGTCAGTGAGACGTTACACGAGGTAAGGCTCCAGGCGGCGTTCCTGGATGCGGCCGGACTTGGCGCCGATGCCCGGCGCGAGATCGACGAAGAACTGGCCTGGGCCGAGGAATTCCGGAAGACACGGGCGCGACCGCCGGCCACGCTAATCTCGTTCGATGCTCATCCCGGCAATTTCCTGATCCTGCCGTCGGGAACCGCCGTTCTGGTCGATCTGGAAAAGGCGCGTTATGGTGCGCCCGGATTCGATCTGGCCCACGCGACGCTTTATACCTCCACTACCTGGGATGTCGCCGTCAGCGCCGTGCTGGAAACATCGGCCACAGCCGACGCTTATCGTCACTGGCTGAAAAGCGTGCCACCGGCGCTCGCCGAGGCATCGGGTCCCTGGCTGCTTCCGATGCGGCGGATCATGTGGCTCTGGTCGGTGACATGGTGTGCCAAATGGCGGGTCCAGTCCCGGGCCGGAGCGACGGAAAAGCATGTCGCAGAGGATGCCGAGGACTGGTCGGCGGAAATCAGCGAGCGTGCGCTGGTCGATCACGTGGCGAACCGGGTGGCCGATTACCTGGATGCCGGAACCATCGCGGCCATCCGCTCCGAATGGCTCGGCGACAATGCGCTCACCGCCCTGTTGCCGAAGCAAGCCTGATCTCATGACACCGACAGAGCGAGTGACGACTTGAAA
>NZ_JCACHA010000202.1:0-3359 GCF_059503625.1 Skermanella sp. | reverse complement strand
CCGCACCGGCGCCGGGGGAGCACAGCGCTACTGCCGCTGCGAAGGTTGCAGATCGTATGTGCATGAGAAGCGCTCCTCGCCTGGATTGATGCTTCCAGGTCAACACACCAGCCGGCGGATGGTGGCGAACAGAACAATCTGCACGTGCCGCCGTGCGGCTTAGACCTCTCCCATCCGCCACACCAGATCGCTATTGGTCATAAGGCTTTCGCGGTGGGTGATCAGCAGGACCGTGCGTCCTGCCAGCTTCGGCCGCAGGGCCTGCATCACGAGCGCTTCGGTCGCCGCGTCCAGCCCCTCCGTCGGTTCGTCCAGGATCATCACCGGAGCGTCCTTCAGGAGCGCCCGGGCGAGCGACAGGCGACGGGCTTGACCGCCGGAGAGGAGAACGCCGTTCTCGCCGACCCAGGTCAGGATGCCATTGGGAAGGCTTTCGACGAAGTCGGCGAGGTCGACGGTTTCCAGCGCGTCCCATAGCTCGTCGTTTGTCGCACCCGGGCGGGCGATCAGCAGGTTGTCGCGGATGTCGGCGGCGAACAGGTGGGTGTTCTGGCTGACATAGGCGATGCGGCCGTGCAGGTCCTCCTGGCGAAGGCTGCGGAGATCGACGCCGCCCAAGGTCACCCGGCCGGACTCCGGGTCGATCAGCCGAAGCGCCAGTTGGGCCAGGGTCGATTTGCCGGAGCCGCTCGGCCCCAGCAGAACGGCAGTGTGGCCCTCCGGAAGGCGAAGCTGAATGCCGTCCAGGACAGCTCTGCCATAACCGAAGGTAACGCCATCGAACGTCAGGTCATGACGATCGGGGAGTGGAACAGGATGTTCCGGGTCGCCGACGCGGGGCTGCATGTCGGCTATCTCGGTCAGCCGCCGTGCCGCAGCCTTGGTCCGGCCCAGGAACTGGTAGGCGAGCGGCAGGGGCGCCGTCGCCTCGAATACCGCCATCACCAGGAAGACGACAAGGGCGATCAGCGGGCCGTCCAGCCGGTCTTCGCCTGCTTGGCCGGTCGTCAGGAACAACGCAAGCCAGACGGCGCTGCCCGCAGCCATCATGGACAGGGCGGAGGAAAGTCCGGTGATCGAGCTCATGCGGCGCTGGCGCGCGATCAGGCCGTCGGTTTCCTGTGCGATGGCCGCCCCCTGCCGCGCTTCCGCAGCGAAAGCCCGCAGGTCGGCCAAGCCCTGGACGCCGTCAACCGCATGTGTCCGCAAGCGAGCCCCGATGCCGACCATGTCGGAACCGGCGCCGGCACCTAGTCTGGCCGCAAGCGCGGGCACCAGGATGCCCGCTACCAGCATTAAGGCCGCCGTCGTCAGCGCCACGGCGGGATCGATCCAGCCAAGCGGGACCAGGACGGCGATGGCGGCTACGACCGCTACCATGCTGGGTGCCACGACCCGAAGGTAGAGGTTGTCGAGTGCGTCGATATCGGCGGTCAGGCGCGTCAGCAGGTCGCCGCCGGTGAGCCGGGCGATCTGCCCGGCGTCGAGCGGGATCGCCCTGGCGAACAGCCAGCGGCGAAGGTCGGCCAGCAGGCGGAACGTCGCTTCATGGTTGACCAGACGTTCGGCATAGCGGCCGCCGGTCCGGATCAGGGCGGCGGCCCGGATGGCGGCGCTGGGAGTGAAGATGTTGAAGGCGGCGCCTCCCAGCAGCCCGAGACCGGCCAGCGCGCTGCCGGTGATGAACCAGCCGGAAACGCCGAGAAGCCCGATGCCGGCGAGCAGCGTCACCAGCATCAGCAGCGCGCCGAACGCCATGCGCAGGGCATGCCGGCGGAACAGCTTCAGAAAGGGCCAGAGCTCACGCATCGACCACCTCCAGCTTGCCGCCGCCGACCTCGATCCGGCGTTCGGCCCAGCCGATACCCGACGCGCTGTGCGTCGCGATCAGCACCGTCCGCCCTTGCGCCAGCCTGTCCAAAGCTGACAGGACGAGCCGTTCGTTCTCCGGGTCGAGGCCGGCGGTGGGCTCGTCCAGAAGCAGGACCGGCGCGTCCTTCAGATAGGCGCGAGCAAGGGCGACACGGCGTGCCTCGCCGCCCGAGATGCCGTGACCGCGCTGGCCGATCGGCGTTTCCAGCCCGTTGGGCAGACGGTCGGCGAAGTCGGAGACATGGGCGGCATCGGCAGCCTCATCGACCTGGACATCGGTCGCATCGGGCCGGGCGAGCCGGATGTTGTCCCGGATCGTACCGTGGAACAGGTGCGGGTTCTGGCCAACCCAGGCGGTGACGGTGGCCGGGTCGATCCGGCCGACCTCTAGCCCGCCGATCGTCACCGTCCCGGCGGCGGGCCTGATGAAGCCGAGGAAGAGCCCGATGATCGTCGATTTGCCGGCGCCGCTCGGCCCTACCAGCGCCACCCGTTCGCCGGCGGCAACGCGCAGGGATACGTCCTGCAACACGGGCCTCGCCTCCTCTCCGGCGCCATGGGCGAAGCTGACGCCGGTCATGTCGAGCGCCATCGGCCCGGCATCGGCCGGCGGCCGGATGCTGCCGCGCGGTGCGGCAGGGGTATCCAGTATTGCCATGATCTGCCCGGCGGCAGCGACCGCCGCCGCCCGGTCATGGTAATGCGCGGCAAGCTGGCGGAGCGGCAGGAAGAATTCCGGCGCCAGCATCAGCACGAACAAGCCCGTCGCCAGGGTGACGTCGCCGCTCGGACCGAAACGGACATAACCCAGCAGGCTGAAGCCGACATAGACCGCGACCACCGCGACGGCCATGGCGCTGAAAAGCTCCAGGACGGCGGACGACAGGAAGGCGATGCGGAGGACGCCCATGGTGCGCTGGCGGTACTCGTCCGAAACCTTTCCGATCAGGTCGAGTTCGCGCCGCGCCTGCCCGAACAGTTTCAGTGTCGTCAGTCCTTGCAGCCGGTCCAGGAAGTATCCGCCCATGCGGGCCAGCGCCTCGAACTGCCTCTTGCTGGCCGCTGCGGCGCCCATGCCGATCAGGGACATGAACAGCGGCACGAAGGGAGCCGCGAGAAGCAGCATGCCGCCGACTACCCAGTTGACGGGGAAGATCGCGGCCAGAAGCGTCAGCGGCACCAGTACCGACAGCGCCATCTGCGGCAGGAACCGGGCGAAGTAGCCGTCCAGGGCATCGACCTGCTCGATCAGGACGGTCGCCAGGTCGCCGCTGTGCCTGCTTCCCGCATAAGCCGGCCCAAGGCGCGCGATGTGGCCGTACAGTTCTCGCCGCAACATCGCCCGGACGCGGGCTGCCGCCGTGAAGCCCGCGAGCTCGGCACCCCACGCACACAGGCCGCGCGCGGCGTAGACGGCCAGCAGCGTCCATAGCGCCGGCATCAGGTCCGGCCTGGGTGCCCCGTCCACGATGGACGCGTGGAGCACG
>NZ_JCACHA010000201.1:0-3362 GCF_059503625.1 Skermanella sp. | reverse complement strand
GAAGTCCGGTGCCAGTCGACGGTCTGGACCGCGATCGAGATGGAAGCCGCCCAAAGCTTCCGCGTATGGCTGCTGGAGAGCGTCCTGCGTCATGTCGATCTGGTCCGGAAGGAGCGGGAAGCGACGCTGGCACACCAGGACCTGCTGATGGCCGAACTGGACCACCGTGTCAAGAATGCCTTGGCCAGCATCCAGGCGCTGGTGCAGCAGACCAGGGTCGGGGCCGGATCGATCGAGGATTTCGCCTCGGGACTCGAAAGACGTATCCGTGCAATGTCGCATGCCCATGACCTGATGTCCGAGACCCGCTGGAAAGGCGCCTCGGTCCGCGCCTTGGTGGAGGAGGAAATGGCGCCTTTCCGCTCGGAGCGGAACTGCAACCTTCGCATCTCCGGCGACGATGTCATGCTGTCGCCCAAGGCGGCGCTGCCTTTCACGCTGGTCGTGCACGAGCTGACCACCAACGCGGCCAAGTACGGCGCCCTTTCCACTCCCGCAGGCACCGTCGACATCCGGTGGAGCCTCAAGGAGGACGGCGCCCTCGTGCTCAACTGGATGGAACGGGGAGGGCCGGCGGTAGCGCCGCCGACGAGGCGCGGCTTCGGATCCGCCGTCATCGAACGCAGCCTGCGGCATGAAGTCAAAGGGACGTGTTCGCTGACCTTCGGGCGCGAAGGCGTCGACTGCGTCTTCATGATACCGGCGGATTGCGTCATACCTGCCGGCGATCCGTCCATCGGCGGCCGGTCTGCCGGCGAGGGCGAGGGCACCGGCCTTGAATGATCGGCGCGCCCTCGTCGCTGAGGACACCCTTCTGGTCCTGATCGCACTGGAGATGATTCTCGAACAGCACGGTATCCAGGTCGTCGGTCCCGCTTCAACGGTGGGCGAAGCTTTGGCGCTGGCCGAGACGGCAGCGCCGGACATCGCGATTTTGGACGTCAATCTTCACGGTGAAATGATATTCCCCGTGGCCGACTGCCTGATCGGGCGCGGCATTCCCGTCATCTTCACGACCGGCTACACCCTCAAGGACAGTCTGCCGCCGCATTTGCAGACCGTGCCTACCATCCGTAAGCCCTACAAGGCCAAAGACCTCATGAAGCTGGTCGGACAGGCATTCGGCCTGTCCGACATGAAGCTGGAGGAATGCCCTTGACCGACAAGGCCTGGACCAGGACACCGGTCCCGGTCCAGCCTTTACCCGGTCAGGTTCAGCCCCGCGAGCGCGGTGCGCGGAGCGCCGCCGAAACGTCCCGCACCGCGCCACGCGCAGCGCTGGTCGTCAGTGCCGCATAGGCTTGGAGTGCGGTCGAGACGGTGCGCTGACGGTCGATCGGCTTCCAGGCTGCATCGCCCCGGTCCTCCATGGCGGCGCGGCGCGTGGCCAGTTCCTGGTCGGTCAGGACGACTCGGATCGACCGATTGGGAATATCGATCTCGATCAGGTCGCCTTCCTCCACCAGCCCGATGATCCCGCCCTCGGCCGCTTCCGGCGAGACGTGGCCGATCGACAGGCCAGACGTGCCGCCCGAAAAGCGTCCGTCGGTGACCAGGGCACAGGCCTTGCCCAGGCCCTTGGACTTCAGGTAGCTGGTCGGATACAGCATTTCCTGCATGCCGGGGCCGCCGCGCGGGCCTTCGTAGCGGATCAGAACCACGTCGCCGGCCGCGACCCTGCCGCCCAGGATCGCTTCCACCGATGCATCCTGGCTTTCGAAGATCCGCGCCGGGCCGGAGAATTTCAGGATCGAGGCATCGACGCCGGCCGTCTTGACGATGCAGCCGTCCTCCGCGAGGTTGCCGTACAGGACGGCCAGACCGCCGTCCTTGCTGAAGGCGTGCTCCGCATCGCGGATCACGCCGGCGGAGCGGTCCACGTCGATCGTCTCGTAACGCCGTTCCTGACTGAAGGCGACCTGCGTCGGAATGCCGCCGGGCGCCGCCGAGTAGAAGCGCAGGACGTCGTGGTCGTCCGTCCGCTTGACGTCCCAGCGGTCCAGCGCCGCGCCCAGCGTCGGCGCGTGTACCACCGGCAGGTCGCGATGCAGGTGGCCGGCGCGGTCCAGCTCGCCCAGGATCGACATGATGCCACCGGCGCGGTGGACGTCTTCCATGTGGACGTCGGGGACCGATGGCGCGACCTTGCAAAGCTGCGGGATGCGGCGCGACAGCCGGTCGATGTCCTTCATCGTGAAATTCAGCTCCGCCTCGTGGGCGGCGGCCAGCAGGTGGAGCACCGTGTTGGTCGAACCACCCATCGCGATGTCGAGCATCATGGCGTTCTCGAACGCCTGGAAGCTGGCCACCGAGCGGGGCAGGACGCTGGCGTCGTCCTGCTCGTAGTAGCGGCGTGCGATATCGACCACGGTCCGCGCCGCCTGGAGGAACAGGCCCTTGCGGTCGGCATGGGTGGCCAGGACGGAGCCGTTGCCCGGCAGCGCCAGACCCAACGCCTCGGTCAGGCAATTCATGGAATTGGCGGTGAACATGCCGGAGCAGGAGCCGCAGGTCGGGCAGGCCGACCGCTCCATCTCCAGCACTTCGTCGTCGTTCAGCGTGGTGTCGGCCGCCGCGACCATGGCGTCCACCAGATCGACGGCGCGGGTCTTGTTGTGCAGCTTGACCTTGCCGGCCTCCATCGGACCACCGGAGACGAACACCGTCGGGATGTTGAGGCGAAGTGCCGCCATCAGCATGCCGGGCGTGATCTTGTCGCAGTTGGAGATGCAGACGAGGGCGTCGGCGCAGTGCGCGTTGACCATGTACTCGACGCTGTCGGCGATGATCTCGCGCGAGGGCAGGCTGTAGAGCATGCCGGAATGCCCCATCGCGATGCCGTCGTCGACAGCGATGGTGTTGAACTCCTTCGCCACCGCCCCGGAGGCTTCGATCTCGCGCGCCACGAGCTGGCCAAGGTCCTTCAGGTGGACATGGCCGGGTACGAACTGGGTGAAGGAGTTGGCGATCGCGACGATGGGCTTGCCGAAGTCGCCGTCCTTCATGCCGGTCGCGCGCCACAGGCCGCGGGCGCCGGCCATGTTGCGGCCGTGGGTTGAAGTCCTTGAACGGAGTTGGGGCATGACGGTCCTCTGCTTGGTCGCCGGGATAATAGTCGCCGGCCACAGGGGCGGCAAGAACGCGGTGCCCGCCGCGTCCTCCATCCGTTCAGACCTGCCCTGCTTAAATCTTCTTGAGCTGATCCAGGTCGACGGAGCCGTTCTGACTCGTGAAAGCCAGCGACGAGGCGCCGCCGCCCTGCTGGGAAACGCCGCCGATCCGGTGATCGCCGCTGTCGTAGGTCGTCAGCTTGCCGTCCTGTTCGATCAGGACTTCCCAGGACGCGGCGTCGCCCGGCTGTT
>NZ_JCACHA010000200.1:0-3381 GCF_059503625.1 Skermanella sp. | reverse complement strand
CCGACATCGACGCGCCTGCTTGTCGGCTGCCGCTTCGCTCTAGACCGACCTACGAGGCGTCATGCTTGGCCGGTCAGAAGGATTGGATCAGGTGCGGGCGCTCCCCTTGTTGCGGTACCGGTCGAGTGCGACGGCGCCGACGATGACAAGACCCTTGATGATCAACTGCCAGACTTCGCTGACGTTCATCAGGATCAGGCCGTTGGACAGCACGGCGATGATCAGGGCGCCGACCAGCGTGCCGAAGATCGAACCGATGCCGCCGACGAAGCTGGTGCCGCCCAGGATGACCGCCGCGATGGCGTCTAGCTCGTAGCCCATGCCCAACTGCGCGCCGTTGGCCGACAGGGTCCGGGCGGCGGACATGACGCCGGCAAGTCCCGCCAGCAGTCCCGACATGCAGTAGACGAACATCAGCACGGCCCAGACCTTGATGCCCGACAGCCGGGCCGCGTCCGGGTTGCCGCCGACGCCGTAGATCCAGACGCCCAGCACGGTCCGGCGCAGCACGAACCAGCTGACCGCGACGACGGCCAGGGCGATCACGACCATCCAGGGCACGCCGAAGACGTGGGAGTTGCCGATCCAGGCGAAGGGCAGGGCCGCATTGAAGACGGTGGTGTCGTCTGCCGCCAGCCGCGACAGTCCCCGGACCGCCGTCATGGCTCCCAGTGTCACGATGAAGGCCGGCAGGCGGAAGAAGGCGATCAGGCTGCCGTTGATCGCGCCCATCGTCAGGCCGACCAGCAGGGCCGCCGGGATCGCGAGGCTCGACGCCGGACCGAGCGTCATCGACACGGCGGTCACGGCGGAAACCGCCAGGATGGACCCGACCGCGAGGTCGATGCCGCCGGTCAGGATGACGAAGGTCAATCCGGTGGCGAGCACGATGTTGATCGATGCCTGCTGCATCACGATCGAGATGTTGCGGCCCGTCAGGAACTTGCCGGTCGCGAATTCGAACCCGATGCAGATCAGGATCAGGACCGGCAGCATGCCGACGACCTGGATGATCGTGTTGATCTGCTGCTTGCGGGCCGCCGCGGCGGCCGCCGCCGATTCCTGGGCGATCCTGTTGTCGGCGCCCATCGTCTTCATGGAGCACATGGGGGGAACTTCCTCCTGGATTCTTTTTGCCAGACGCCTGACACCTGGCGCCTGATCCCTGATGCCGGGGCGGCGGTTAGAGCTGGACGCCGGTGGCGAGTGCCATGATTGCTTCCTGGGTGACGGGAACGCCGCTGGTGCCCCCGACTTCACCTTCGATATGTCCTTCGCGCATCACCAGGATGCGGTCGCAGATGCCCATGATCTCCGGCAACTCGCTGGAGATCACCAGGACGGCGACGCCGTTCTGGGCGAGCTGGTCGATGATGCGGTAGATTTCCGCCTTGGCGCCGATATCGACGCCGCGCGTCGGCTCGTCGAGGATCATCACTTTCGGCTTCGCTTCGAGCCAGCGGGCGAGCAGCACCTTCTGCTGGTTGCCGCCCGACAGGGTGCCGACGCCGATGGACGCGCTGGCGACGCGGATCTTCAGGTCGGCGATGGAGCTTTTCGCCCGCTCGACCGCCTTCCGCAGGTTGAGCACGCCGCCGCCGCGCGCGTCCCGGCCGATCACGCTGAAGTTGACGTTGTCCTTGACCGACATGTCCAGGAACAGGCCCTGGTGCTTGCGGTCCTCGGTCAGATAGGTGATGCCGGCATCCAGCCCGTCCTTGGGGGTGCGGATGGTGACTTCCTTGCCGTCGATCCGGATCGTGCCGGCGGTCCTTGGGTCCGCCCCGTAGATCAGCCGCGCCAGTTCGGTCCGTCCCGATCCGACCAGCCCGGCCAGGCCAAGCACTTCGCCGGCATAGAGCGTAAAGCTGGAGGGATGGACGCGCTTTCCGCCGTCGGTGACGCCCTCGACCGCCAGCATCGGCTGGCCGCGCGCCCGGCCGGCCTTGGCCTCGTGGTCGTGCTTGTAGAAGGTGCTGAGGTCGCGGCCGACCATCATCTTGACCAGCTTCTCGGCGGAGATGTCGTCCTTGTCGAGCGTGCCGACATAGGTCCCGTCGCGCAGCACCGATACCCGGTCCGACAGCTCGTAGACCTCGGCCATGCGGTGGCTGATATAGATGATCGCCAGCCCCTCGTCGCGAAGCTGCCGCATCAGGGCGAACAGACGGTCGGTTTCCCTGGACGACAGCGTCGTCGTCGGTTCGTCCATCACCAGGATTTTGGATTCGGAATGGAGGGCGCGGGCGATCTCGACAAGCTGCCGCTCCGCGATGGAGAGGGTCGCCACGATGGTTTCCGGACCGAAGGTGGCGCCGAGGCGCTGAAGCACGCCCCGGCAGCTTTCCTTCATGGTACGGCGGTCGATCATGCCGCCCTTGGACGGCTCCCGGCCGAAATAGATGTTCTCCGCCACGCTCAGGTTGGGCAGCAGGCTGAGTTCCTGATAGATGATCGAGATGCCGTGCTCGCGGGCGACATGCGGGTTTGTGATGTCCACGACCTGCCCGTCGATCAGGATCTGCCCGCCGGCATCCGCCTGATAGGCTCCCGACAGCACCTTCATCAGCGTGCTCTTGCCGGCGCCGTTCTCCCCCATCAGGGACTGGATCTCTCCGCCCCAGGCCTTGAGCTGAACGTTGCTGAGAGCCTTCGTACCGGGAAAGGTCTTGGAAATGCCGCGCATCTCCAAGGTCGGCGGACGCGTACCCTGATGAGGCGCGTCGAGCGCGGTCGCAGTCATGGTTTCCTCCGGTGGAATTCGACGGTCAGTTTTCTTTAGTCAACGCTGGTCTTGTTGGATCGGCTTATTGATTGACCAGAATTTCCCTGTTGGGACTGAAGTTCAGGTGCAGCGGAAGTATCGCGGCGCCGAGAGCCGAGGCTTCGCGCCCGATCATTCCCATCAGAAGTCTTGGCGACTTGCGGGCTTCCGGCGTCGCCGCTTCCAGCAAGGGGACCAGACGCTCCATCAAGTCTTCCTTGATGCCCTGGGGCATGTCGCCGTCCAGCACGATCGCTTCCACGTCGAGCAGGCGGGCACAGGACAGCAGCGGGACGACCAGGGCGTCGGCGCAGTCGTCCAGCCATTCTCCCACCAGCCTGGGATGGCGGGTGAAGGCTTCCTCCACCTCGGTCCGGCTGGAGATCGCGACGCCGTTGCCGCGCAGGTGGCGGATCAGCGAGTTGATCGAGGCGCGCGTCAGCAGGATGTCGTGGCTGCGGGCAGGGGCCGGCGCGGTCGCAAGACGGGACGGTCCGACCGGCATCAGGCCGATATCGCCGCCGTATCCCGTGGGGCCGCGATAGTACTCGCTGTTCAGGACGATGCCGCCGCCGACCGCAGCGCCGATGAAGACATGGACGAAGTTGTCCAGCTCG
>NZ_JCACHA010000199.1:0-3391 GCF_059503625.1 Skermanella sp. | reverse complement strand
CAACCTGTCATCGACCGCGACGAAGCGCGGCAGCCCGGATCAGTGGGTCCACTACGCCGCCACCAAGGGCGCCATCGACGTGTTCACCGCCGGACTTGCCGCCGAGGTCGCATCACAGGGCATCCGGGTCAACGCCGTGGCTCCCGGCCTGACCCTGTCGGACCCGGCGGATACCGACCGCGTCGCCGCCCGGCTCGATACCATGCGGGGCGAGATCCCGATGAACAGGGCCGGCACGGCGGACGAGGTAGCGGAGGCGGTGTTCTGGCTGTGCTCGGACGCCGCGTCCTATGTCACGGGAGCGGTCCTGCCGGTGGCGGGCGGGAGATAAACAGCTCGCCCGAAATCAATATAAAATTGCAAACTAATTGTTCTATTACTTAAGTATTATTTGCATGCCGTATCAATAGTCTCGACCGAAACCAATTGTTAAATCGGCCGGCCTAGTTTCATTGTACTTCAATCGATATGTTCAAACTGCTCAAAAGCCAAAATCATGACCGCTTTCAAGTTGTCGATCCGGGCGAAGCTTTGGGTACTGGTCGCAGCCGCCACCCTTGCCTCCCTCGCCATCGCGGGCGCTGGACTTTATCTGAACAAACAGAGGATGTACGAAGACCGGGTTTCCGGTCTGCGGGCGCTGACGGACGTCGGCTACAGCGTCGCCGCCAAGCTGGAAGCGGAAGCAGCAGCCGGCAGGATCACCCGCGACGAGGCGCAGACCCGCTTCAAGGACATGCTGCTGTCCCTCAAATACCCGAACGGTGGATACTTCTTCGCCTACGACTACAACAACTTCGGCTTCGCGCACCCCAACGCCAAGGTGATGGGCAAGGACGCCTCCGGGCTGAAGGACGCCAACGGCGTGCCGATCCTGCCGGCCATGGTGAAGATCGCCAAACAGGGCGAAGGGACGTATCGCTATCCCTGGTTCATCAACAACTCGGGGTCGAACGAGACCGAGCAGAAGCTGTCCTACGTCAAGGGATTCGAGCCCTGGCAGATCTTCATCAGCACCGGCGTCACGATCGACGACCTCCAGACCGCGTTCCTCGACCAGCTCCTGATGCTGCTCGGCGTCGTTGCGGTTATGGCGCTGCCGGCAATCGCCCTGATCGCCATGGTCGGCCAGAAGATCAGCACCGGCATCGCCCGGCTCAGCGGCAAGATGCGGGCGCTGGCCGACGGCGACCTGACGGTCACCTTCCCCGAAACAGATCGTTCCGACGAGATCGGCGCGATGGCCAAGGCTATGCAGGTCTTCAAGGACAACGCCGAAGCTAAAATCCGGTTGGAAGCCGAACAGGCCGCATTGGCCCGCCGGGCGGAGGACGAGAAGCGCGGTGCTCTGCTGAACCTTGCCGACAGCTTCGAGAGCAGCGTCAAGAACATCGTCGATACCGTGGCCTCGTCCGCGGCCGAGATGCAGGGTTCCGCGACCTCGCTGGCATCGGCGACCAGCCATAGCGTCCAGCAGATCACGACAGTGTCCGCCGCGTCGGAGCAAGCGTCGTCCAATGTCCAGGCGGTAGCGGCGGCGACCGAGCAGCTTTCTGCCTCCATCAGTGAGATCGGCCGTCAGGTCGCCACCTCCACCCGGATCGCAGGCCAGGCGGTGCAGGAGGCCGACCGCACCAGCGAGACGATCAAGAGCCTGGTCGAAGCGGCCCACCAGATCGGTCAGGTGGTCGAACTGATCAACAGCATCGCCGGCCAGACCAACCTGCTGGCGCTGAATGCCACGATTGAGGCGGCACGCGCCGGTGAAGCCGGAAAGGGCTTCGCCGTCGTTGCGTCAGAGGTCAAGGCGCTGGCGACCCAGACCGCCCGTGCCACCGAGGACATCCAGAACAAGGTCGTCGAGATCCAGGCCGCCACCGGCGGCGCCCAGAACGCCATCCTCGCGATCGGCAGGACCATCGGCCAGATGAACGAGATCGCCACGACCATCGCTGCCGCCATAGAGGAGCAGAACGCCGCGACCTTGAGCATCGCCGGCAACGTCTCCCAGGCGGCACGTGGCTCGGAGGACGTCAACGCCAACATCACCGGCATCGGCAGGGCGGCGAGCGACGCCGGCTCGGCTGCCAGCGTGGTTCTCAGCGCGTCGGAAGGTCTAGCGCGCGAGGCCGAAAGGCTCCGCGAGGAAGTCGGCGGCTTCATCGCCAACATCCGCGCCGCCTGATCCTGACCGGACGGCGAGAGGGGCGGCTTCCTTGAGGGAGCCGCCCCGGTTCTTTTTCCCTTTACCGCAAAAATCTGGAGTGATCATGAGACGCGCAGCAATGCTCGGGCTCGGCATGGCCGTCTACGCCCTGGCCTGCTCAGCCGCCTTCGCCGCCGACATCGTGGGGGTGGAGCACTGGACCGAAACCAAGGGCACCAAGGTCTATATCTGGGAAAAATACGCCGGCGATCCGAAGAAGCCGGACGCTCCGAAGTTCGATGCCCGCAAGGTCGTCATGCTGGCGCACGGCTCGGCGACCGCCGGGCGTGAAAGCTTCGACCTCCAGGTTCCGGGCAAACCCGGCTACAGCCTGATGGACGAGTTGGCACGCCAGGGCTTCGACGTGTTCGCGCTGGATACGCGGGGTTTCGGGCGCTCGACCCGGCCCGACGCCCACATGAGCACGGCACAGGCCAAGGAAGACCTGAAGGCGGCGATCGACTACGTGCTGAAACTGCGCGGCGTGTCCAAAGTCAACCTTCTCGGCTGGTCATGGGGCACCCAGTACGCCGGCATGTATGTGATGGACTATCCGGAAACCGTGGCGAAGTATGTCAGCTACGCCCAGATGCACATCAACAGCCCCGACGTGACCAAGCGGCGCGGCCGGATCGACGCTTTCCGGAACAACGCCTACCTGACCATCCCCGAGGAAAGCTGGAAGCCCCGTTTCGTGTCGATGGCTCCGGCCGAGGTCAACGAGCGGGACGTCGTCGACGCTTTCGCCAAGGCTGCCGTCAAGGCCGAGCCGAAATCGCCAACCGGCCCGCAACTGGACCTCGTCACGATCATGCCGATGGTCAATGCCCGGCTGATCACCGTGCCGACGATGATGATCCACGGCCAGTATGACGACGTCGCCGATACGACCGGCCTGCTGCCCTTCTTCGCGGAGCTTCCCAACCCGCAGAAGAAATACGTCGTGATCCCCAACGGCGGCCACATGCTGCACCTCCAGAAGGGCCATCTGGCCTTCCAGCACGAAGTAATCGGCTTCTTCAACGCGCCCTGAGTAGGATGGGAGCCCCCCTCGCCGGTCGGCGGCGAGGGGTTTTCATGAAGCGCACGACACTTTTCTATATCGATCTGAAAGCCAAATTGACTGCTACACCTACAAGAGCCGGTAGGTGCAAGCAGGACAATCACAGGCAGGTTCGTGACGGA
>NZ_JCACHA010000198.1:0-3391 GCF_059503625.1 Skermanella sp. | reverse complement strand
ACTCATATTGCGAGCTCCAGCGCAACCCTTTTTGTCAACCCCGTGAGCAATCACTTCAAGGGAATGGAGCTGCACCCTAGCTGTTAGGATCGAACTGTTTCAAGAAGCTTCACCATCAAACTCCCACTGGCCGATCGGCTGGCGGCAGCTCTATCCAGGAGAATCCCGAAGTTTCTAACGTGTGGCTGATGTTCAATGATCCCATCAAATCAGAGAAATGGGCCGCAGGGAACTAACTGCTAGGCTCTATGCTCCTAATGATCGTGCAGGGCATCAAGGAATGCTCCAGAGCACTGTGGAACGAGATTGATGACGCTCATGGGGCCGGTACTCTATTTTCGTGGTTCTGAGGCCGGCGCGTGGCGCCTTTCGGCCTTGCTGGTAGCGCACGTAGAGCCGCCGCCATTGCTGACCAGGACCTGCCGTGCGATGCCGTTGCGCCTTGCCGAGCGATGCGGCTGCAGCCTCTGGCGCTACGACTTCACCTTACCGACACGTAGCTCGCCCTGCTGTCACGAGTACAGGGTGGGGGATCAGAGCTGGCACATTCACCTGCCGGCCACGGGTGCCCTTCGGCTAGCCTACGTGGCATGCAATGGGACGGAGGTGAAGAACCTCTGGACCTGCGGGCGGGAGCGCAATGAGCGCTGGCTGCACCTGGCGGCGGAACATGCGAAAAATCCCTTTCACCTGCTGCTTCACGGTGGCGATCAGCTCTATGCCGACGCGCTATGGCACGATGTTCCGGCATTTGCCGAGTGGCGGCAACAATCCTGGCACCAGCGACGAAACGCTTCCTTCACGCCCGGAATGGCCGAAGCAGCGCGCGACTTCTTCTGGAACAGCTACTGTCACCTGTGGAGCCAACCAGAGTTGGCGCCGCTCCTATCCTCTGTTCCATCGCTGATGATGTGGGACGACCACGACATTATCGACGGGTGGGGGAGCTACGCTGCGGATTGGTCAGAAAGCGCGATGTTCCAAGGGCTTTGGTCCGCGGCCCGGGAACATTTCGCCCTGTTCCAGCTCGCGGCGCACGCCTACGACCTGCCGGAGGGATTTACCGACCGTCGCGGAAAACAGTTCGCCTGGGCCTACCGCCTGGGCGAGATTGGCATCGTGGCTCCGGATCTGCGCTCCGAACGCACGCGCGACCGGGTCATGGGCGAGGCGGGATGGTGTGCCTTCAAGGCAAGTCTCGAGCACATGGCGGACTGCCGCCATGTCCTTCTCCTCTCCAGCGTGCCGCTGGTGCACGTGCACTTCCATGTGCTTGAGCGGCTGTTTGGCCACATTCCCGGGCACCAAGAATGGCAGGACGACCTGATCGATCAGTGGCCAAGTTTGGCGCACTGGGGCGAATGGACCTGCCTGCTGCGCACCCTGCTTCGCTTCTCGGCGGAACGGCGAGTACAGGTCACGTCCCTGTCGGGTGAAATTCACCTGGGATCCTGGGGCATGATCGAGAGCGGCACGACGGAGATCCATCAGCTCACCTCTTCAGGCATCGTTCACCCGCCGCCATCGGCCCTGGCCGTTGCCCTTCTCGAGCGAATTGGCGCCAAGCCGTTGCAGCCTGCCTCTGATCTCTCGGCAAGGCTGCTACCTCTACCCGGATTGGGCCGCCGCTTCATGCGTGCTCGAAACTGGCTGGAAATCGAGTTCACCGCAGCGGGCGATCTTACTGCAACGTGGCACGGCACAGGGGTGACAAGCCGCCTGACGATCGCAGACCATATCCATCGGATCGATCCGGGAACGATCCTCGATACGCCCTGCGTCCTCGACAGCAAGGATGAAAACGTCGATCGCTAAGTGACCTTGCCCGCGTGCAGCGCCTCCCATAGCGCCTGAGTTATGCCGCCAACGTTTCCTGCTGGCGACGCCAATTTTCCTCGAACGCCATCGGGTTCGTGTAGCCCAAGGTCGAATGCATTCTCTTCCGGTTGTAGAAGGCAAGCCAGTCGATGACCTCGTCCTGGGCCTGACGCCGTGTTTCAAAGTGCATATCGTGAAGCCGCTCGACCTTCAATGAACCGAAAAGAGTTTCCGTTACTGCGTTATCCCAACAGTTGCCCTTCCGGCTCATCGATGCGCGCATGGCGTAACCGCGCAAGGTCGCTTGAAACTCGCCGCTGGCGTATTGAGAGCCTTGATCGGAATGGAAGATCAAGCCTTCAGCCGGTCGGCGTCTGAACCACGCCATGGTAAGGGCATCAATGACGAGGTGTCGCGTCATACGCCTGCCCATCGCCCAGCCAACCACTTGCCGGCTGAACAGGTCGATGACGACGGCCAGGTACAACCATCCTTCCCGCGTAGCGAGTGGAGTAGGAAGCGCGTGAGCGCTTCCCCTCCCCGAACCGTACGTGCACCTTTCGGCGCATACGGCTCTCCATTCAACCTTGGCCCACGGCCATGGCGACATTGATGAGCCGGAGAAGGCGACCGAACCGACGGTTCGGGTCGCTTTCAGCCCATGTCGCGAGCTTGTGCTGCATTTCGCTGATTATCAAAGGTCTTCACCTCATTGGGTCAGGTAGTCTGCACTCCAAGCTGGTTGAACTGTCCTCCTTCGCCATGTGACAGGCTTTCCCTGCCTCGGACTACTACGAGGACTCCGCCAGCATGATGGACATCGGGGTCAATCCCTTGGCATTCCATCATGCCTTCCCTCGTTCATATGCTGGACGTCTCACGCACTGGGTCGGTTGCCGGTCGCAGTCCTTGTCCTTGCGTCCCGCAAGTCGATGCCGATGCCATGGCCTGGCTGCGTTCTCTCCATGGCTCCCCGCAGGTGCCCTACATATGCACCTGCGTTCGGATGCCGCCGACATACGTCTCCGGCGGCCTCATCAGCATTCCGCCTGTTAAGCCGTGTAGGCGAAGGCGACATTTCAGCCCTCGGATGCGGATTAACCGGTTCGTGTTCCTCAACCTTCCAGTGCTACAGCCTCGGGAACCATCTCGGCGTAACGGCTTCGCCTCAATTCCCTTTACCTGCGGGCTACGTCACCCTGCCAGTTGACGACAGGTCACCGCCGCTTGGGCTCATGCCCTCTCACAGCAGAGGGCAGGGCTTTCTTCATTTCCCTCCTTTCTCATCAGCATTCCAGCGATATGCACCCCGGACCATCCGGGACGAGGCGCACTGTATGTTATATCTCCGGTCCACACCAGATCAGGTCGCTCCGGCTGAAAGTCACGGTTCAACACGTTATCCGAAACCGGCAAGCCATGATTGCTGTCGGTCGTCGCTTTGTATTTCCGCTTCGAGCGTGCCCGAATGGCGTTGTCCCGCATCGTCGTGCGCACCCGCTCCTTGCCGACCCGAATGCCTCGGTGCCGCAGCTCACGCCAGATCCGAGGCCATCCATAGGCGCCCCTGGTT
>NZ_JCACHA010000197.1:0-3395 GCF_059503625.1 Skermanella sp. | reverse complement strand
TCGTCGGCGCCGTCGCCATGGTCCTGCACCGCAACACGGGGTCCGCCCTCCCCTGCGCCTACCCTTCTGACCGACCTACCGGGCTCCGACCCGACTTTCAACACTTCAAAAAACCACCTGAACAAGCTTCACGTCAGCCACGGAGGAAACACCATGATCAAGACCTTTGCGATCAAGAAATCCACCCTGCTCGCCGCATCAGCCGTCCTGGCGCTGACCGCCTTCGTCGCGGCTCCGGCCTCGGCCGCCGAACTGAAGTCGATCGGCGTCACGGTCGGCAGCCTCGGCAACCCGTTCTTCGTCCAGGTCGTCAAGGGCGCCGAAGCGCGGGCCAAGGAGCTCGGCGGCGCCGGCGTCACCGTCACCGCCGTTTCGGCGGACTACGACCTGAACAAGCAATCGACCCAGATCGACAACTTCATCGCTTCCGGCGTCGACATGGTGCTGGTCAACGCGGCCGACCCGGTCGCGATCGAGCCGGCCATGGTCCGCCTGAAGGCGGCCGGCATCGTCGCCGTCGCGGTCGACGTCGCCGCCAAGGGTGCGGCAGCAACGGTCACCACCAACAACATCGAAGCCGGCGAGAAGGCCTGCGGCTACATCGCCGAGAAGCTGAACGGCAAGGGTGAAGTGGCGATCATGAACGGCCCGCCGGTATCCGCCGTGATCGACCGCGTCAACGGCTGCAAGCAGGTCCTCGCCAAGTCGCCCGGCATCAAGATCGTGTCGGACAACCAGAACGGCAAAGGCTCGCGTGAAGGCGGACTTGAAGTCATGATCGGCCTGCTGACCGCCAACGACGACATCGACGCCGTCTTCACGATCAACGACCCGCAGGCGATCGGCGCCGATCTTGCCGCCAAGCAGCTCAACTTCACCGACCTGATCATCACCTCGGTCGACGGCGCGCCGGACATCGAGGGCGCCCTGAAGCAGCAAGGCAGCCTGATCCAGGCGTCCTCCGCCCAGGACCCCTACGCCATGGCCCAGAAGGCGGTCGATGTCGGCTACGAGATCCTTCAGGGCAAGCAGCCGGCCCAGGCCACCACGCTGATCCCGGCTGAGCTGATCACCCGTGACAACGTCGCCCAGTACAAGGGCTGGACGTCGCCGAAATAAGGTGCGGGACCGGGGCTTCGGCCCCGGAACCACGCTTTCGAGACCTCCCCTGCGCCGGCCGCCTTTTCCTCCCAGAATGGCGCAGGGGCCTTTTTCTTCAGCTTCAACGTCCAGCCGGAGAGGTTCAAATGGCAGACGCGATCTGCATGGGCGAGCTGTTGATCGATTTCGTGCCGGTCACGACCGGAACGGATCTCCTCACCGCCCCCGCATTCCAGAAAGCCGCCGGCGGCGCTCCCGCCAATGTCGCCGTGGGCCTTGCCCGGCTCGGGACCAGCACCGCCCTGATGTGCAGGGCCAGCGAGGACGGCTTCGGCCGGTTCCTGGTCAAGACGCTCGAGGACGGCGGCGTCGACACATCCCTGGTCCGCCGCTCCCGCCGCACCCGAACGCCGCTGGCCTTCGTCTCGCTGGCGGAAGACGCCGAGCGCGAATTCCTGTTCTACGGCGATCCCAGCGCCGGCTTCTGCCCCGAGGACGTCGATTTCGGCGCCATCGCCAAGGCCAGGCTGGTGCATTTCGGCTCGATCGGTCTGATCCCCGAGCAGTCCTGCGCCGCGACCTTGAGCGCGGTCGATGCCGCCAGGGGCCACGGTCTGCACGTTTCGTTCGACGCCAACCTGCGGCTGGACCTGTGGCCCAACGCGGACGCCGCGAAGGACGCGATCCGCGAAGGGATCGAGCGCGCCACCATCGTCAAGCTCAGCGACGACGAGCTGGAATTCCTGACCGGCTCGCGCGACCCTGCCGCCACCGCCCGCACGCTGTTCCATCCCGGCCTGTCGCTTATGGTGGTGACGCACGGCAAATACGGCTGTACTTTCATGACACCTGAAATCGACGGCAAGGTCCCGAGCTTCTCCGTCGTTCCCGTCGATACAACCGGAGCGGGCGACGCCTTCATGGCCGGCCTTCTGACAGGGCTGCTCGAGCATCCCGATGAGCCCCTGACTTCGGAGCGTCTGTATACCATGTGCCGTTTCGCGAATGCCGCGGGCGCGCTGGCGACGACGATGCGAGGCGGGATCCCCGGACTGCCCAGCCGAGCCGCCGTAACGGCTTTGATTACCGAGGAGGCTGATCGATGACTTCACACACGGCACCGGTCGAAACTTTCGATTACCTCGTGTTCGGCGGGACCGGCGACCTGGCGCTCCGAAAACTCCTGCCTGCCCTGTATCTCCGCGACAAAGCCGGCCAGATCACTGCGGAAAGCCGCATCCTCGGCGTGTCGCGCAGCCAGCTGAGCCAAGCCGACTACAAGACCAAGGCGGAGGAGGCGCTTCGCCGCCACCTCCACAAGGACGACGTCGACGAGACGACCTGGGGACGGTTCATCGACCGGATCGACTACGTCGCCGCCGACGCCACCGCGACCAGCGGCTGGGACCAGCTTCAGGAACGCTTGGGCGGGCGGGACGAGATCGTCCGCGTCTTCTATCTCGCCACGTCGCCCGAGCTGTTCGGCCCGATCTCCGAGCGGCTCCAGGCCTTCGGTCTGGTGACGCCCAAGTCGCGCGTCGTGCTGGAGAAGCCGATCGGCCACGACCTGAAATCCGCCCGCCGGATCAACGACGAGGTCGGCAGCGTCTTCGCCGAGGAGCAGATCTACCGCATCGACCACTATCTCGGCAAAGAAACGGTCCAGAACCTGCTAGCGCTCCGCTTCGCCAATTCCCTGTTCGAGCCCGTCTGGGACGCCGGCCACGTCGATCACGTCCAGATCACGGTCGCCGAGACGGTCGGCGTCGAAGGGCGCGGCGGCTACTACGACACCTCGGGCGCGTTGCGCGACATGGTGCAGAACCACCTGATGCAGCTCCTCTGCCTTGTCGGCATGGAGCCGCCGGTCTCGCTCGACCAGGAATCGGTGCGCGACGAGAAGATCAAGGTCCTGCGCTCCCTGAAGCCCATCGGCCCCGAGAACGTCGCCGGATGCACCGTGCGCGGCCAGTACCGGGCGGGCGCGGTCGAGGGCGCCGCCGTCGGCGCCTATGCCGAGGAAGCCGGCACGGCGCCGGGCGCCAAGCCCAGCAACACCGAAACCTTCGTGGCCCTGAAGGTCGAGATCGAGAACTGGCGCTGGTCCGGCGTGCCGTTCTATCTCCGCACCGGCAAGCGGATGCCGGCCAAGGTGTCGGAGATCGTCATCCAGTTCCGTCAGGTGCCGCACTCGATCTTCCCGAAGACGGCAGGCGAGATCACGCCCAACCTGCTGATCGTCCGCCTCCAGCCGGACGAGAGCATCCGCCTGAACCTGATGGCGAAAGACCCAG